>JACDHU010000366.1 GCA_013820865.1 Chloroflexota bacterium | reverse complement strand
TTCGGTGCTGATTTCGGGCGGAAGTGACGCTTCTTGCCAGTTGTTTGCGCCCCGGTGCAAATCGGAGACGTCGTGCCGGCGAGTCCGGCTGACCCAGCGGGATCGGGACTTGCAACGGGTCTGACCGTATGCGCATTGACGACCTGGCCCTGCTGTCCGATTGCCGCACCGCCGCGCTCGTCGACCGCCGCGGAACGGTGAGATGGCACTCACCCCAGCGCTTCGACGGGCCCTCGATCTTCGGATCGCTGCTCGACGAGAACGCGGGGCACTGGTCCATCTGGCCTGCGACCGACGGCGAGTCCGAGCGCGGCTATACCGATGATGGTCCCATCCTGCGCACCACGCTGAGCACCGGCACCGGAGAAGTCACCCTCACCGATGCGCTGGCCCTCGATGTCGAGCGCGAAGGCCACCGAATTGCGGGTGGCGAGGTGACGCACCTGGTTCGCCGAGCGGAATGCACGCGCGGCGAGATGGAGCTCGAGGTCGACCTGGCGGCGCGACCGGAGTACGGGCTCGTCCGACCGCACCTCGTGGAGCGTGACGACGGATGGGAGCTGATCGGCGGACGAACGCCGCTGCGCCTGGTGAGCTCGGTCCCCCATCGGCCCGACGGCGACCGTCTTCGGGCAACCGTCACGCTGCGCACGGGTGAATCGGCCGATTGGATCCTGGCCGCCGGCGAGTTGGATGGTCGAACCGCCGAGAGTGCGCTCAACGACACGCGCAACGGCTGGCGCTCATGGGCCGCCGCCCACGACGAGCTGCCGGGCACGCACGGGGCAGCCATGCGTCGCAGCGCCATGGTGCTGCAGGCCCTGACCTACGCTCCGAGCGGCGTGGTGGTCGCCGCGCCCACGACATCACTGCCGGAACGCATCGGCGAGGACTGGAACTGGGATTACCGCTACGCCTGGCTGCGCGACCTCGCCTTCGTGGTCCGCGCCCTGTGGGTGGCGGCATGCCCGGATGAGCCGCAGCGCTACTTCGACTGGATCGCCCGGGCGCTCGGACGCCTTGACGGCGACCACGTGCAGATCATGTTCGGCGTCGAGGGCGAGCGCGACCTCACCGAGCGCACCATCGATCACCTCGCCGGATTCCGCGGCTCGCAACCGGTCCGCGTCGGCAATGACGCCTGGAAGCAGTCGCAGCTCGACGTCCATGGCGAGGTTCTCGACAGCGCCCACCTCATGCGCGACTACCTGGGCGACGAGATCACCGGACCGATCCGCGACACGCTCATCGGCCTGGCTGACCGGGCCGCATCGGGCTGGCGCGAGACCGACTTCGGGATGTGGGAGGCTCGTGACAAGGCGCGCCACTACCTCAGCTCGAAGGTGATGTGCTGGGTGGCGCTCGACCGCGCGGTCAAACTGGCACCGGCGCTCGCCGCGCAATCACGCGTCGCCTCCTGGAAGAAGGCGCGCGACGCCGTGCGGGCCGCCGTCCTCGACGAGGGCTGGGATCCGGATGTGCGGGCCTTCACCGGGGCCATCGGGTCGGACCAGTTGGACGCATCGGTCCTTCTCATGCCCTTGGTGGGCATCATCTCCGGCGACGACGAGCGGATGGTCGCGACTGTCGAGCGGATCGAGGAGCGCCTGGCGTCGGACCACGGCGTGCAACGCTGGGCGGATGAAGGCAGCGCGTTCGTGCTGTGCGGCTTCTGGCTCAGTGAATGCCTCGTGCTGGCGGGCGAACGCGAGCGCGCGGAGCAACGGTTCAATGCGACGGCCGCATCTGCCAATGATCTCGGGCTCATGGCCGAGGAGGTCTCCCTGGAGACCGGTGAGCCGCTCGGCAACTTCCCCCAGGCCCTCAGTCACGTTGGCCTCATCAACGCCGCCTGGCGGCTCAGCGAATCTGCGAAAGGAATCCCAGAATGACCGATCGATTGACCGATCGCGTGGCGCTCATCACCGGCTCCGATTCCGGCATCGGCCAGGCCACGGCGATCGAATTCGCCAAGGAAGGCGCCGATGTCGTCGTCACCTACTTTGAGGACGAAGCGGGTGCCCGCGAAACGGCGAAAGGGGTCGAGTCCGCCGGTCGCCGCGCGCTCGTGCGGCAGCTGGATGTGACCGATGAAGCCGCGATCGAATCGGTCTTCGATGACACGCTGGCCG
>JACDHU010000085.1 GCA_013820865.1 Chloroflexota bacterium | reverse complement strand
GAGCCGGAGCCCGTGGTGGTCGAGCCGGAGCCGGAGCCGGAGCCGGAGCCCGTGGTGGCCGAGGTCGAGCCGGAGCCCGCACCTCCGCGACGCATCGTTCCGATCAGCGAAACAATCGTGCGCTTCCCACGCGATCCACGACCGTCGGCCACGCCACTCGACGAGCCGGCCGCGGATCCTATCGCTGCGGCCGCGGTGAGTCCAGAAGTCGCAGCTCGACGAGCCCAGATGGATCTCTTGGGCCTTGGCGACCCCGGCGAGGGCCCAGTGGCTCCGCAGCGCCCAGCGGTCATGCCGTATCGGTCGCGAGGAGCAGCTGCCACGGCGAACCAGCTCGCGGGGCGAGCGGGCGGTCCCTCCTTCTGGGAAGCGTCTGCTCGCGAGGTGGCCGGGGCCGCGGGGCACATCGGCGTCCAGAACTGCGGTCAGTGCGGTCTGTCTCTCTCCGCGAATGCCCGATTCTGCCGTCGATGCGGCACGCGCCAGGCACAGTCCGCCTAGCCTCGGACCTCGTCATCCTGCCAACTACCCGGCCGGAGGGCGGCTCTCCCGCTCGGCATCGGTGAATCCGTCCGTTTACTCGTGCGTCGGGTACCCAAGGTCGATATGGCGGAGTCGGACCCACGCAGATATTCACTCCGTATGCGGGTAATTGGCGGAGTCAGCTGAAAGCACGAGGCAGGATCCCGATGGGTCCCACACTTACCCGGCGATGGGCTCAGAGCCCGGCGCCCTCAGGAAGCAGACGACTCGGAGGTGGTCGGCGCAGTCTTGCCCTTCTCGGAAGTTGACCCTCCCGACGACGAGTCGCCGGGCGTGCCGGAACTCGAGGAAGTCTCCTTCGACGAAGTCGTCGGACTCGTTCCGGACGACTCGGTGGGCTCTGACTTGCGGGAGTCATTGCGATAGAAGCCCGACCCCTTGAAGATGATGCCCGCCGGAAACAGGACGCGGCGCAGGGCTCCACCGCATACCTCGCACACGCTCGGTCCGTCCTCGCGCATCGAATGGATTACTTCGTTCACCACGCCGCACGAGCGGCATTGATAGTCATAGGTCGGCACGGAGCCGCATGATGGCAGCGGACCGGCCGAACCGCAACGTGGTGGTCGGCCAAACGCGCGACGTGCGCCGCAGCGCGCGGCGAGACCAGCTTTACGAGGTCAGGCTTGCGAGGTCCGGGTGCCGAGGCGCGTCCACCACCGTCGGAGCCCAGCCGATGATTCGGTGATCGGAACTCCATCGGGCTGAGAGATGAGGCGGGCGACTTGGTGAAGGTCGTCGGAAATCTTCTCGCGCGGGAACTTCGTGACCAGCGGAAGACCTTCGTTGGACGCGATGACGGCCTTCGGGCCATTGCTCACGACCGATGCCGCGATCGGCAGGCCCAGCGAGTTCGACATGTCTTCGAGACTGATGCCGTGATTCGCGCGGTTCACAATGACGCGCACGACACCCGCCAGCCCGAGCTCGCGAGCGAGCTCAAGGAATTGCGAGCTGTTCTTGATGGCACCGACCTCCGGGGTCACCACCAGGAAGATCTCGTTGGCGACGGTCAGCATGGCCATGGTGCGATCGTCGTATCCCGGGTGGTTGTCGACGATCACGTAGGAGTGGTGATTGCGCGCCCAGCGCAAGGCGGCCAGCAGCAGGTCGACCGACACGCGCTCGGACTGTGCCGGATCGGTTCCCCAGGTGAGCACCTTCACTCCGCTTGCGGCATGGATGCTGACGGCCTGCTCGAAGGCCGCATCGCTCCATTCCTCCGGTGGGCTGTCGGCAAGGTCGGCCAGGCCGAGCTTGTACGGAACGTCGAGAACGGAGGTCACGTTGCCCACGCCCACGTCGGCGTCGAAGAGCAGGACCTCGGCTCGCGTCTGCTGACGCAGCGCCACGGCCACGTTGACGGACACGGTCGTCTTGCCGACGCCGCCCTTGGGAGCAAAGACGCTGATCACGTGACCCTCGCCGGCGACCTGCGCCGTCGAGAGTTCTTCATCGGTGGCCCACTCGCCGGACTCGACCGGAAGATGGCGCCCACTGCGGATGAGGAGTGCCTGGAGCCGATACACGAGCGCCTCGGAGAGGAGCGGCTTGAGCGCGATCTCGTCCACGGCGGAGCCGATCCCCTTTGGAAGCTCCGTTCCTTCCCCCACGAGCAGGATGGTTGGCACCTTCGTGTCGCCATTCAGCGACGCGACGAGCGCTGTGACCAGGTTCGCATCGAGATCGCAGTCGATGACGGCGAGATCGGCGGCTACTGGGTTCGCGGGATCGGCGAGCACGGGCGCGAAGCCGGCACGCCGGAGCGCATCAAGATAGGACTCGGCCTCGCCATCGACGGCGAGCAGAATGATAGGTCGCTCCATTGCTCTTCCTTACGCGGTGGATTGCGGAGTCTGGTGACGAATAACGCCAGTCTCCGGTCCGCCGTCGCATGCGGCAATGGGACTCGGGCCGAACATGGCCCGCCCCGAAAGTACCCCCGCAGGATCAGGCGCCGCGAGACATCCGCATGCCGCATTTCGGACAGTAGAACGCAGCCGCGCTCCCGGCCTCGAAGCCGCAATGAGCACAGGAGAGTCCGGATCCCCGACCGCCCGAGGGCAGGCGCGCCTGGTCCGCCTGGCCCAGGCTGAATCCGGAAGCGAGCACCTGCTGGTAGAGGGAACTCAGAAGCTTTTGACCGATGCGGTCGGTGTCGCCTCGCAATCCCTTGCCGCCCCATCCCACCACGGCGCGCACGATGAGCTCACCCGACAGCTCGTCCCAGTGCGACGCGAGGCCACCAACGATGGCGTTGTAATCGGGGTAGCCGCTGGTGTCGGTATCACCATGCAGGAGACCGCACGACACGGTGTCCACGGTCATGTCGAGCGCATCGGTCATTTCGAGGACGTACAGGCAATGCCGGCCGATGGGACTGACATCGCGACGGGCCAGGACCCACTGCTGAAGCTCGTTGAATCGCTCGATCGCGGGCGACGCCTCGGAGTACTCGATCGGCAGCGGGTCGATGGTCTCGACCGTGGTCTGGCTCAGGGGCTCCACGATCCCGGGGATGGCGGAGGCGATCGTCGGATCAGCCGGGAGCCGCAGGCCGTCGCTGCTGCGCGCCACGATCGATAGCCGAAGCAGGTACTCCTGCGCCGTCACCTCTTCGTGCATCGGCGTCGGCGGTGGAGGCGACGACGGCTCCTTCTTCTTGCGACTCAAGAACGGCATGGCGGTGGATGGCCCCTTCTGGTTCAGACGATGATCGCGGCGCCGATTCTACCAGCCGTCCCCCACCGCCCCGCCATGGGCCGATCGGGTCAGTGCGCGCCTTGCGGCCATAACCGCGCGTGACCCGTGTGGTGGCCAATTCTCACGCGGGATCGATGCGGCGCGCGGTTTGGCCCCTGCAGTGACCACCACCGCGCAGCAACGGCACGCCTGCGTGCGCCTTACGCTCACCTGTGGCTCATCCAGTGGACAAACGTAGCGCAGCCACGCGTCCACGTGACGTTTGGCCCACAGAGTGGCCGGCGCACTCATTTCAAGGTGAGCTGGCGCAACTCCTCTTCGAGATCCGTAAAGCGCTCACGCTCTCGTTCGACGACGGCCGCGGGGGCACGAGCGGTGAAGGCTTCGTTACCCAGCAGCTCCCGGAGGCGCGCGATGTTGCCCTCAACTTCGGCGAGCCGGACCCGACGTCGCATGCCGTGCGCCTCCTCCGCCCCCGCGTCGACGCCGAGCCACGCGGCGCCCAGCGGGCTGGCGGCCACCAGCTCCGGCCGCGGCTCATCCGACCCCAGCTCGATCGGTCGAACGCGAGCCATGGTCTCCAGGTACGCGGAACCCTGGCGCAGGATCACCTCCGCGTCGGTGCCGGTTGGATCGATATGCAGAGGCAACCACGCGCTCACCGGCGCATCCGCCTCGGTTCGAAGGTTGCGCACGCCACGGATCAGTGCCACAAGATCGGAGAACGCGCGTTCGGCGTCGGGATCGCGCACTGCGGAGGCCGGCCACGGGGCGCGAACAAGCAGCGGTTCGTTTCCGGTGACATCGGCATCTGCCTCACCGAGTGCCTGCCAGATCTCCTCGGTCACGAACGGCATGAGCGGGTGCAGCAGGCGCAGGATGGCAGCAAGGCCGTCCGCCGCGGCACGCCAGGCGGAGGCACGCTCGGCATCGGTCGCACCATCGCGCCGGAGGTCGACCTTCGCCATCTCGATGAACCAGTCGCAATAGTCGCTCCACGCCAGCTCATAGACGGTGGCCGCGTAACCCCCCAGCTCGAGCGAGTCAAGCTGGCGCGTGGCGCGCTCGGTGGCCTCCGAAAGCCGGCTCCGCAGCCAGCGTACCGCAAGCGTCGGCTCGGCCTCAGCGGTGACAGCCCCCTCAGGGCGGTTGGCCAGGACGAAGCGGGACGCGTTCCACAGCTTGTTGGTGAAATTCCGCCCACCGTCGAGCTTTGCCTGGGTCAGCCGCTGATCGCTGCCCGCTGCCGAGCCGTTCACGAGCGCGAAGCGCAGCGCATCCGCACCGATCTCGTCAACCAGACCCAGCGGATCAACCGAGTTGCCCTTCGTCTTGCTCATCTTCACGCCACCCTCGGCGCGGATCATCCCGTGAAGGTAGACCGTGTGGAACGGCTCACGATCCGTGCAGAACAGCCCGAGCATCATCATCCGAGCCACCCAGAAGAACAGGATGTCGTAGCCGGTCTCCATGACCGATGTCGGATAGAACCGCGCCATATCCGCCGTCTCGTCCGGCCAACCGAGCGTGCTGAACGGCCACAGGCCTGAGCTGAACCAGGTGTCGAAGATATCGGTCTCCTGGCGCAACTCCGCGGCTGGGCGTCCGCAGTCCACACAGGCTTCCGGACCGGACTCGATTTCGGTCACGGTGACATGGCCATCCGGACAGAACCACGCAGGAATGCGGTGGCCCCACCACAGCTGGCGCCCCACCGCCCAGTCGTGGATGTTCTCCATCCAGTGCGCGTACACCTTCTCGAAATGCGCCGGCAGGATCCTCGTCCGACCTTCGGTGACCGATGCGAGCGCGCGCTCCGCCAGCGGCTTGACCCGGATGAACCATTGGACCGATAGGCGCGGCTCTACGACCGTGTCGCAGCGCTCGCAATGACCCACGATCATCGCGTGCGGCCGCTCGTCCTCCAGGTCTCCCGCCTCGCGCAGGCGTTCGAGGATGGCCGATCGGGCGTCGTACCGGTCAAGCCCAGCGAACTCCCCGCCCGCCTCGTTGATGCGCGCCTCGGCGTCGAGGACGGTGATGGCCGGAAGGCTGTGACGCTGCGACAGCTCGTAATCGTTCGTGTCGTGGGCAGGTGTGATCTTCACGGCGCCAGTCCCGAATGCACGCTCGACATGCTCGTCGGCCACAATCGGCAGGCGCCGGCCTAGAAACGGCAGCATTGCGTGGCGGCCAACGAAGTCACGGTAACGTTCGTCGTCGGGGTGAACGGCTACCGCCGTGTCACCCAGGAGTGTCTCAGGACGGGTGGTGGCGACACTGATCCAGCGCCGTGGATCGGGCGTGCCATCCCCGCGCTCAAGGTGGTATCGGATGGTCCAGATGCTGCCGGTCTCGTCGCGGTGGACGTTCTCGAGGTCGCTGATGGTGGTCAGGCAGCGCGGGCACCAGGTGACGAGGGCCTCGCCGCGGTACACGAGCCCCGCGTCCCACAGCCGCGCGAATGCGACGCGCACGGCCCGGGCGCTGCCCTCGTCCATAGTGAACCGCTCGCGGCTCCAGTCGACGCTCGCGCCCAGCCGCCGGTGCTGCTCGCCGATGATCGGGCGCGTCTCGTCCATGAACTGCCACATGCGCTCAAGGTACCGCTCGCGACCGAGCGAGGCGCGACTCTCCCCGTCGGCCGCGATGATCTTGTCGAGCACGAACTGCGCGCCGATGCTGGCGTGGTCGGCTCCGGGCAACCACAGGGTGTCGTCGCCGCGCATGCGGTGGTATCGGACCAGGACATCCTCCACTGTGGCCGTCAGCGCATGACCGATGTGGAGTGCCCCGGTCACGTTGGGCGGAGGCTGGATGACGACGAACCGCTCGGCGCCGGGCGCCGGGTCGTCCGTCGGACGGAATGCGTCGGCTGTCATCCAGCGCTCGTAGATCGCCGGCTCGACGGATGCGGCGTCGTAGCGCGGAGCGAGCTCGCGTCGCATCGTCGTCATCGGTCTGCCTCCTTCATCGGCCAAACAACAGGCCGATCAGCGCGCTCGGTCGAGCGTGACGACCAGCGTGCCGTTCGGCTGTCGGTCTGTCGTGGCGGCGTCGGCTTCGAGCTTGACGATTGCGGCCGCCGGATCGAAGCCCGCGCCATGCATCGTTCGAAAGACGAACTCGCCGGATTGCCCGAGGCTCAACGCCACGCCCTCGATGCCGTCCACGTTGGCGAGCGCCTGGCGAAATCCGGTGATCGCTCCAAAGCTGCCGAGGCCCTTGACCACGATATCCGTGCTCGTGCTTTCGCTCGACGGAGTGGCGGCCGGCTCAGCTGCGAGACCTTCGTCAAGCTCGGCGAGGCGTGCCGCCAGGACCTCTTCCTCCGCGGGATGAACGTCTGCCGTCGCTGCGGGGCCTGGTTCCGGTATGGCCCCGTTCGGCGCAACTTGGCGTGCTTCAAGCTGCGGCGGCCGTGGAATGCGCTTGGCCGCGGCGGCGAACGCCGTCGGATCCTCGATCTCCTCGAGTTGGGCGTAGAAGGCGTCCAGCTCCCGCTCATAGGCGCTGACGCGATCCCGCATGGCCAGGGATTCGCCCTCGCTTCGCGTCGTCTCGGCCGCGAGCTGCTGCTCGAGCTGCGCTCGTCGAGCCGCGGCGCGTTGTTCGGCCTCAGCACGTATGCGTTCGGCTTCGGCGCTCGCCCACTCCGTCACGCCTGCCACGTCCACCTCGGCGCGCGTCCGCAGTTCCTCGCGTCGTTGGTCGGCATCGGCCTCGAGCCGGATGATCTGCTGGTCGGCACGGCTGCGCAGGTCGGTCACGCCAGCCTGGCGCGCC
>JACDHU010000365.1 GCA_013820865.1 Chloroflexota bacterium | reverse complement strand
GAACCCGTGCATGCATCGTTCGGTCATAGCCGCCTTTCGATTTCTTCAGCCCCTAGCGTACACCGATACGGTGTGGTACATTTCGCACACGTGTTCGATTGGCGCACCGGTCTGCGCCGCTTCTCATCTGAAGTCTCATATCGATTTTCAACCTTTTGCCCTGACCGGGCCCCGCATTTCCGCGGGAGGGCCTCGTCAGGAGCTCTTTCCCTTGTCTCTCTCTGCATCGCCCGTGTCTGGACCGCCCGTGTCCGGGCTGTCGTTCTCCGATCTCGGGCTACACCCCGACCTGCTGCGCGCCGTCGCGAAGCAGGGCTACACCGATCCCACTCCCGTCCAGCTGGAGGCGATCCCGCTCGTCCTCGCCGGCCGCGACCTCATGGCCGGCGCCCAGACCGGCACCGGCAAGACGGCCGCCTTCGTGCTGCCGATGCTGCAACTGCTCGCGGCGCGTCCGTCGCGCGATCGGCGAGTTCGCGCCCTCGTGCTGGCGCCGACGCGCGAGCTTGCCATCCAGGTAGAGGAGTCGGTCCGTACCTACTCCGGCGGCACGGCCCGTTCGACCGCCATCTACGGCGGCGTCGGCTTCGGTGGCCAGGTCGGCGCGCTGCGTCGCGGCGCCGAGATCGTGGTCGCCACGCCCGGTCGCCTGCTCGACCATGCCCGCCAGGGCACCATCGACCTGCGCGGGGTCGAGATCCTCGTCCTCGACGAGGCCGATCGCATGCTCGACATGGGCTTCATCCGTGACATCCGCCAGGTGCTGGCGCTCCTGCCGGCTCGTCGCCAGAACCTCCTGTTCTCCGCGACCTTTTCCCGCGAGATCCGCGCGTTGGCCACCGGCCTGCTCGATCGGCCCGCATCGGTTCAGGTCACGCCGGAGAACACGGCCGTCGAGCTCGTCGAGCAGGTCGTCCATCCGGTTGACCGCGAGCGCAAGCGTGATCTGCTCACGCACCTCGTTCGAACCCGGGTCATCGACCAGGCGCTGGTCTTCACCCGCACCAAGCACGGCGCCAACCGTTTGGCCGAGCAACTGAACAAGGACGGCATCGCCGCATCGGCCATTCATGGCAACAAGTCGCAGTCGCAGCGCGTACGCGCGCTCACCGATTTCAAGGACGGGCGCATCCTGTGCCTGGTGGCGACCGAGGTCGCGGCGCGCGGACTCGATATCGAGGCGCTCCCGCACGTCGTGAACTTCGAGCTGCCGATGGTTCCGTCCGACTACGTGCACCGCATCGGGCGCACCGGCCGCGCCGGCATCACCGGCACTGCAGTCTCCCTGGTGTGCGTCGATGAGGCACCACTTCTGCGCGAGATCCATCGCCTCCTGGGTGGACCGATCCCGTCGCAGGTCGTGCCCGGCTTTGAGCCGAACCGCGACATCCGTGCGGAGCCGATCCGGCTTCGATCCGGCGGCCAGCACGGGGGCCAGAACGGGGGCCAGCGGCGCGGTGCGCCTGCGCCGCGCCATGCGTCGGGTAACCGTGGTCGCGTTCGCTTCGGTGCCGGTCGTGATCGCCGGCCCCGCCGCGCCGCCGGGAGCTCCATCGGCCAGCGCTAGGGAGTTCCTTGCTGGATCAGCCTGTGGCGCGTATGGTTCGCGCATCGTGACCATCGCGCGCCACAGTCTTCGCAGTACCTGCACCTGTAGCTGTCGCTAGGCGGGAGGAGCTCCGCTCCCGTCTCATTTCCACGCACCGTCACGGTCCGCGTGCCCGCTGAGGCCCTCCTTCCGCCACCACCATTGATCTTCTGATTCTCGCTGTGCCTCATTTTGGAGCCCCGCATGTCCGCACTCACCCGCACCGCCCATCCCTATCGCGATACCGATGTCATCGACGCCCGCGCGCCGCGGTTCAACCAGGCCACCGTCGGCGTCGTCTCCCTCGTCGCGGTCGTCACCGGTTGGTGGCCGCTCCTCGGCGTGCTTGCCGCTCAGCTGGGCATCGGCCTGCGCTTCGGCCGTCGCTACTGTCTTCCGTGCGTGGCGTACTTCGAGCTCGTCCAGCCACGCTTCGGCGAGGGACCGATCGAGGATTCGCGGCCGCCGAAGTTCGCGAACCAGGTCGGGTTCGTCGTGCTCACTACGGCGACGCTCGTCCATACGGTTGGACTCACGGCGCTCGGGACCGGGCTGGGCAT
>JACDHU010000364.1 GCA_013820865.1 Chloroflexota bacterium | reverse complement strand
ATCGTTCAGGATCCGAACACCGCGCTCTTCGGCGGAATGCCTGCCACGGCGCTCGATCACGTCGACGTGGACCACTGCGTTCCGGTTGAGGATATCGGTCCGCTGCTGGCACGGCTCACCATGGAGAGCATGGAGGTGACAGATGCAATGACTGACCATAACGTGATTCCGCCAACGCCCGTCGAGGTGGATTGGATCGGCCTGCACGACGACGTGCCCGTCGGTCCATCCTCGGGCTTCTCGTGCCCCGATTGCAACGGCGTGCTGTGGGAGGTCAAGGACGACCGCGTCCTCCGATTCCGTTGCCGCATCGGCCACGCGTACACGGTCAACAGCCTGCTGGCAGCGCAGTCGGATCGGGTGGAGGTGTCCATGGCTTCCACCCTGCGAGGGCTCGAGGAGAGCGCCGGGCTTTCTCGCAGCCTCGCGCGCCGCGCCCGGGACCGGGGTCAGGACCTCGTGGCGAAGCGGTTCGAGGAACGCGAGGCAGATGCCAAGCGCAGTGCGACGGCAATTCGCGCGCAACTAGTGTCGGGTGGCATGACCGACGCAACGGCATCGGCTACCGAGCCTGGCAGCTGACCGGCAACGGCACGACTTCCCTTACGACTCAGGGCTACATCTCGCTCATCGGTCTCGAGCCAGGCGCAGCTCGAGCGCCTGATCGGCGCTGAAGTCGGTGAGCCCCAGCGTATCGGCGGCGACTTCCAGGAGAGCCCCGGTTGGCGCCAGGCCGATGAGTTCGCAGTGGTCGACCTCCGTCCCCGCCTCGCGCGCCAGCCGACGGACCTCGCGCACGACGGTCGCGATCCCGGTGCGCTGCCAGTCCACCAGGTTGGTGCTGACCTGCGCCATCGGCGGCATGCCCGGGTTCTCGAGCAGGACGCCCATGGCCTGCACCGCCGGCATTCCGCCGGAGCTCTCGCGGATGGTGTTTGCGATCTTGATGGCGAGCGCGAGGTCATCGGTCCGGAGGTTGATGTTGAAGGCGATCAGCGGCTTCCGGGCTCCCACGGCGACGGCGCCACCTCTCGCATGGAGCTTCGACGGACCGTAGTCGGGGGCTCGGTCCGGGTTCGTCGCGATCTCCTCGCGCAACATCTCGTACTGGCCGCGCCGAACGTGCGCGAGCCGCTTGCGGTTGGGGCGCAGGGCGGCCTCGCCATACAGGTAGACCGGCAGCTCGAAGCGCGTGGCGATCTGCTCGCCGAACCTTCGCGCCAGGTCCACGCATTCTTCAATGCGACTCGTCCCCAGCGGCACAAAGGGGATGACATCGACGGCGCCGATGCGCGGATGGGCGCCGACATGCTGCTCCATGTCGATCAGCTCGAGCGCGCGCCCGACCCCCGCGGTCGCGGCTCTCACCACGTTCTCGGCGTTGCCGGCAAAGGTCACGACGCTGCGATTGTGGGTCTCGTCGCGGCTGTGGTCGAGGACGGTCACGCCATCGATCTGGCCGATGGCGCCCACGATCTCCTCGACGACCTCCGGCCGGCGACCCTCGCTGAAGTTCGGGACACACTCGATCAATCCGGGCACGTCGCTGATCCTAGCGCGACGCCCGACACTCGGCGCGCGCCCTCAGCGCTCGAGAGGTCTGGTCGGCAAGCGATACGGCCCTGCTACGCTCAGACCGATGCCACCCCCAGTCATATTCGTCGGCGCCATCTGATGAGCGGCACCCTGCACCTGGTCGCGGTGCCGATCGGCAATCCGGACGACCTGTCTTCGCGCGCGCGCGCGGCGCTGCATGAGGTGGCCGTGGTTGCCGCCGAGGACACACGGCATTTCGCGACACTGGCGCGCCATCACGGGATCGAGACGCGCGCGGTGAGCTACCACGATCACAACGAGGAGACGCGCACTCGCGAACTCCTCGCACGGCTCCAGGCTGGTGAGGACGTGGCGCTCGTCAGTGACGCCGGCACGCCCCTGGTCAGCGACCCGGGCTACCGCCTGGTTCGCGCGGCGATCGAGGCGGAGATCACCATCACAAGCCTGCCTGGAGCCTCGGCGGTGACGACCGCGCTGGCGGCATCTGGCCTACCGCCGCACCCGTTTCGCTTCCTTGGATTCCTGCCTCGAACGTCAGCGGCCCGTCGTGCCACGTTTGCCGCGGTCACGCAGGACGCTGCGACCCTGATTGCCTTCGAAGCTCC
>JACDHU010000363.1 GCA_013820865.1 Chloroflexota bacterium | reverse complement strand
CCACCAAGAGCGCTGGGGTGCAGGTGTTCACTTCATGATCTGAGGGTATGCTGGCATACCATGAAGCGCACCACTGTCAAGCTGCCCGACGATCTGGACCAGAGACTGCGACACGAAGCCAAGCGCCGTGGTACGACGATCTCTGAACTGACGCGTGAGGCCATCAGCGAGCATCTCGGTGGCTCGAAGCGCCACCTGATGGCCGCTGCGGCCGGCCGTAGCGGGCGCCACGATGTGTCGGAGCGGATCGAGGAGATCCTGCGTGAGAAATTGCGCTGACCGGGCTCATCGCTGACGCAGGCCCGCTGTATGCCTACGTCGACGCCGACGACGCTCATCACGCTGCATCGCTGAGCCTGCTCCAAGAGCATCCCGGGCCGATCGTCGTGCCCGTGCTGGTCATAACCGAGGTGGCATACCTGTTGGGCACTCGGTTAGGTGCGCAGGCCGAAGTCCGGTTCCTAGGCGACCTGGCCAGCGGAGCGTTGACCCCGCTCGAGGTCGAGCCCGCCGACTGGCTGCGCATCGCCGAACTCGTGGCACAGTACGCGGACCTTCCTCTTGGGACGGTCGACGCCTCAGTGGTCGCCACCGCCGAGCGCCTCGAGATCGCGACAATCGCCACCTTCGACCGTCGTCACTTTGGAGTCGTTCGACCCCGACATGCCAGCGCCTTCGATCTGCTGCCCTGAGGACGCGCCTGCGCTGGTCCTCCCGAGGCGCAAGCGCAAGTCCGCGCGCATTTTCCAGTCGCGCAGGTCACGATCGTTCCGCTCATGCGGAACGATCGCCCGGATCTCCTGAGCTGGCGGCTGGTGGCCGGCCGGCTGAGGCCGATCTCCTCGGCGACCTTGGAGGGCTTGCGATGGCCGAGCGCGAGCAGGCCCACGATCCGCCGCCGTGTCGGGTCGACCAGCAGCTCGATCCCGGTTCCGTTCCTGCTTAGGCATCGCGGGGCGCATCCTCGCAGGCAGCACTTCACTGCCGCTTTTGTCCCAGATGCGAAGGACGGTTCCGCGTTCTTGGAACGACCCTGACCCCGCCGAATGGGAGATCATGGTGCTTTCGCCGGCCAAGGGCTCAGGCGGCAGCTGGCCGCCACCGATCCGGGTCGGCCCGTCGCATGGCTGGCCAGGCCGATGCCCCGCACCCCGGGCGTGAACCACGGGCGCTCTGGGCCGGGGCGTGGCGCGATCATCCCAGGCAGCGCAACGACGAGCAGTCGGGCGACTCTTCCGCCCATGCCGTCAGCAAGGTCATGACCCCCTGGTATCCGTCACGGATCGGCGAACCCTCGTAATGCCGGCAGCGGACCTGGCCGATCGGCGCCTCGCGGTGCTCGTGAACGACGACCAGATGCGTCGTTTCGAACCACTCCGGCGAATGTAGGTGGTAGGCGCGGCGGAAGTCGCGCTCACGGTCGATCAGCTCGAACTCGTAGCGCGAGCGCTGGTATGCCTCGTCGGCCTGCGTGAATTCCTCGCGCAGCGCGAGGATCGCCAACGGCGGCTGCCGGCCACCTGACAAGCCACCGATCAGTTCGAAACCGATCCGTCCGGCCTCATCCTCGAGAAGCTCGATGTCCTGTCCGGCTGCCGGCGTGCTCAACACTACGCCGCAGCGCTCGAGCAACTCGGCGAGATCGGCGAGATCGGCGACGTAGTCAGCGGGCTGGTCGGAGCGGAGCTGCACCGCTCAGCGGGCGACGGCTTCGCGCGCCGGCTCCACCTCGTCAGCGGCGAACTCGACACCCTGTGCGACACGCCGCCGGACAACGGAACGCCGAGCGACTGACACGCCCGACTCCAGGCGCACCACCGCCGGAACAGGGATCCGCACGATTCGCTGCGATAGGCGGATGGCCGGCAGTTCGCCGCGGTTGATCATTCGGGTGATGGTGTCGTGGCTGACCCGCAAACGGTCGGCCGCTTCCCTTGAGCCTGCCCCCGCGGATTGACCGCAGCCGGCCGGTCAGCCGGCGGTTGCCTCGGTTCGCACCCGGGCGCGCCCGGCGTGGGCCGGACGCGCCCGAATGGTGCCTAGCGCGCCTTGGGCGTCACCGCCACGTCGGTCACCTTGCCGGCCGACACGCCGAAGGCGATCACGCGCCGCCCGTAGGCAGCACCGCCGTCGACCACGACCTTGTAGCGGCCCGGTACAACGTC
>JACDHU010000362.1 GCA_013820865.1 Chloroflexota bacterium | reverse complement strand
ACGACCGCGTCGTACTCGGCCACGACCAGCGGCAACTGATCGGCAAGCAGCGACGCCGTGCGTGCACCGGAGATGCCGAAGCCGGTCACGTGCACCTCGCGCGCGGTGGCATCCGCCACGCGTTGCGCAATGAGCACCGGCAGGGACTCGATCTCGGTGGGCGAGCCGACGCCGGCGACCGTCGAGTCGCCCAGCACGGCGAGCCGGATCACACTGCCCGTTCCGGATGTCGCCGGCTGGACGCGCGCGTCAACCGTGTAATCCGGCTCTTGCGGCACGAACTCGCGGCGCGACATGACGACGATCTCGATGCCGATCACCGCCACGAAGGCCCCGACCAGCATGCCCAATCCGATCAACACGCGACGCATCAGGCTCCCGCCCGCTTCCACTCGCTGCCATCGGCGAAGCGTTCTCGCTTCCAGATCGGCAGCCGTTCCTTGATGGCCTCGATCATGAACCGATTGGCCTCGTACGCCTCGGCGCGGTGCATGGCCGCGGTGACGATGGCCACGGCCGCCTCGCCGATCGGCACGACACCGAATCGATGCGTCACCGCGACCGCGACGCCCCAGCGGGCTTCCGCTTCGGCGGCGATCTCGGCGAGAACGGAGGTGGCCATCTCGGGATAGACCTCGTACTCCAGCTCGACCACGGTCCGATCGTCATCGGCGCGGTCGCGGGCTCGACCGACGAAGGTGACCACCGCGCCATGCGCACGCTCCGCCGTCGCGCGTTCCAGCGCGGCAACGTCAATGGGCGCATCGGTGAGGGCGGTCGTTGAACCGCCGCTCACGGGAGGCAACAGGGCAATCACGTCGTCATCGGTCAGAGAGGTATCCCATGAAGCGTATACGCCATTACGGGCGGCGCGCACGTACGGGCGGTGCGGTGCGACGCCCGGAAACGCGCGCTCGAGCGCCGCCCAGGCGTCGGCGATCATGGCGCCATCGTCGAGGGTGAGCTCGTATCGGTCCTGCGCAAGCTCACGCAACACGGCGAAGCAGCGAACGGTGATGCGCATCGGTCTAGACCGGTACTCCGGTGAGGTAGGTGATGCTGGCGCCGGCGACCGAGCCGGCCATGATCAGCGCCAGGCCGATATAGAGCAGGCCGGTCGAGGCCTGGAGCGACGGCGAGCGCGAGGCCGCGATCGCGAGTGCCGTCACGACGATCGGAAGCAGGAGGCCGACTGCCAGGCGCAGCCACGTCAGCCAGCCCATGCCACCGGTCAGCGGATCGACGCCGACCACGAGCAAGGCGACCGCGAACGCGATGGCCTGGAGGCCGAGGACACCCATCAGCAGCCACATCATTCGACGCAATGGCGTGGGCGACAGCTTCGGCGTGACGAGGTACCAATGGCCGAGCAGCATGGCGGCATTGACCGCGCCGAGCGCCAAGGCGGTCAGGACCAGCTGCCCGGCGAAGAGCGGCAGCCCGCGCGTTCCTCCGGCCGCGGCGAGCACGACGAGGGCGGCGATGCCCACGGCTCCGCTGCCGATGGCGATCCAGCTGCGCGGCCAGCTCACGATCGAGGCCACCAGGTAGGCGACGCATCCCGCGGCAAATGCCAGGCTGAGCGGCCGGCGCAGCTGCTCAGTTCCCGATGCTGCCGTGCCTGCCGGCAGGGCGAGCTCGCTCACCACGAGGATCGCGGCGAACACGACCAGCAGCGCGGCCATGAACAGCCGATACCCGCGCGTCGTGCCTCCCGTGAGCTCGGCGACGCCGACGACGAGGATGGTGCCCGCCGAGATGGCCATCCAGAAGATCCAGTTGACGAAGAGGAGCGCCTCGATCTGCATGCGGAGCTACGCGGCGCCGCGTTCGCGTTCCAGGCTGCCGGTCAGCCCGATCTCAACCCAGCCGTCGGTGACGCGGACCGGGAAGGTCTCCACCGGGTCCGTAGCCGGTCGCACCACGGCCTGACCGCTGTGGATATCGAAACAGCCACCGTGCCAGGCGCACACCAGCACGCCATCACGCGGGTCGAAGCCGGCCTCCGAAAGCGGGAAGTCGCGGTGGGAGCAGTTGTTCTGCACGGCGAAGAACTCGCCCGCATGGCGTACCAGCACGACCGGCGTGCCGTCGATCTCAACCGGAATCAGCTCGCCGTCACGCAGCTCATCGGCCGCGAGGACGCGGGCGAATCGCGTTGTCATGGG
>JACDHU010000084.1 GCA_013820865.1 Chloroflexota bacterium | reverse complement strand
CGTCGGCCATGGCCTGCGGCTATTGCCCGTTTCGCGAGATCTGCCCCGACGCGTCGCGATGAGCGGTCGCCACCGCACGATCGTTGGTGTGTTGATCCTGCTCGGGATTCTGGCCGCGGTCCTGCTTGTCGGCTTTGCTTCGCGCGCATGCCCGGCTCAGACCGACGCGCAGCCGTGTCCCGATGCAACCCGCAACGTGGTCATCGTGATTGTTCTTGCGTCCGGGGCCGCGGGGCTGCTCGTGGCTCCGTTCGCCTTTCTCGCTGAGGCTGTCGCTCGTCGACGCATCGTCTATCGTGGCGCGTGGTGGCGCGCCGGTCGCCGGGGGGTGCTGATCAGCGTGGTGGTGGCCACGCTCGCCGGGTTGCGGCTCGGCGGAGCACTCAGCGTTCCGATTGCCATCTTCGTGCTGATCCTGGGCGCCGTGGTGGAGTGGTTCCTTGCACGCCGCGAGTGACATGTTCGCCGGCCAACCGAGCGATGAGGCCATGCTGGCCGAGCTGTACGACCTCGAGCATGACGAGATCACCGAGGACTTCGCCTTCTATCGCGAATGGGCGCGCCGCCATCCCGGAACGGTCGTGGACCTCGGTTGTGGGTCCGGCCGGCTCTTCCGTCCGCTGTTGGATGGCGGAGCGACGCGCATCGTGGGCGTCGACGGTTCGCCGGCTCTCTTGACGCGGGCAGCTGCACGCATTGCCGCCGATACCTGGTTAGCGGCCGCGGATGCCGCGGGACGCATCCACACCGTGGTGGGTGACGTGCGGGCGCCAGCGGTGAGCGAGCGATTCGCGCTCGCCGTCATGGCCGGCGTGGTAGCGCATCTCGACGGTCCGGAGGCGGCCGTGCGTGCCCTTACTCGGGCGGGTCAACTCCTGGCGCCGGGCGGCGTCCTCATCGTTGACACGCTCGGGCCTGGCGGGTGGCCGCCGCATGATCTGCCGCTGAGCGTCGATTGGCAGCGACGCATGGGTGAGAGGCGCGTCGTCCGTCGCAGCCAGCTGTCGCGGAAGGCGACCCCGGAGGGCCTGCGCGTCGACTACGAGACGCTGACCGACCTGATGGAGGCCGATGGTACGATAATGCGGCTTCCAGCCGGTTTCCGGCTCTGGTATCCATCAATTTCGGCGATCGTTGCCCTCGCCGCTGAGGCGAAGCTGGAGGTCGAGGCGGTCTTTGGGTCACACGACCTGGAATCACTCGACGAGCGAAGCGAACGGTGCATCGTCGTGCTGCGTGGCGCGACCGGCGGTCCGGGTATGGGGTGATCGATGTCAGGCGAACAGATCCGGCTCCTGGTGGTGGAGGACGTTCCGCAGGTCGCGTCGCACGTCCGTTCGCTCCTGAACGCGCAATCGCAGATCAAGATGCTCGACGTCGTCACATCGGGCGACCGCGCGGTCCCCAGCGTGTCGGAGATGAAGCCTGACGTCGTTCTCGTCGATGCGCTGCTCCAGGGTCGCGTGAGTGGGCAGCAGGTCGCGGACCAGATTCGCAAGGCCGAAGCACACGTCGGCGTGATCATGCTGACCGTTCCGCAGAATCCGGTGAGCGAGGATCCGGACCGCGGGATCGACGCTGTGCTGAAAATGCCGTTCAGCGGCTTCGACCTGACCACCATGATTCGCAAGGTGGCCGAATCACGCGCCGTCGAGTCGTCGCGGTCCGGTTCTCTGGTGGTGACGCTGTTTTCTCCGAAGGGTGGCGTGGGACGCACGACGCTCGCATACAACATCGCGGTCGCCCTCGGTCAGAACCATCGCGTGTGTCTGATCGACGGCTCGCTCCAGTTCAGCGACCTGCGCGGGCTGCTCCGGGTCCCGGCCGTCGCCCCGAGCATCGTGAACCTTCCCACCGATCGCATTCGGGAGCAGGACCTGGGGGACGTCACGTGGCGCGATCCGTCCGGCATCGACCTGCTTCTGGCGCCGCCACGGGTCGAGATGGCGGAGATGGTCACCACCCGCGATATTGAGAAGGTCCTCTCGCTGCTCCGGCAGCTATACGAGTTCGTGATCATCGACACTCGCGCGGCGCTGAGCGAGGACGTGCTCGTCTTCCTCGACTCGGCCGACCTGATCCTCCAGGTGCTCACCTACGACAGTATGGCCATCCGTAGCCTGGCGATGGCGGGCGAAACCTTCCAGGCCATCGGCTATCCGCCATCCAAGATCGCGACCATTCTCAATCGGTCCGATGCCTCCGGCGGATTCGACAAGGCCGATGTCGAGGGCGCCATCGGCAGCCGAATCGATTATGAGGTCGTGTCGGACGGACACCTCGTGCTTGCCAGCAACAACGAGGGCATTGCGTTCGTGACGTCGAGCCCCGAATCGCCGATTGCCCAGGGCGTAAGCCGCATCGCCGACTCGCTGGCCGCGCACCTGGCAGAACGTTCGCCCGCCTTGACCCGACGCTGAGCCGGCGCATGACGGAGCGCGCCGACCGACGGCCGATCGGCGTATTCGACTCCGGTGTCGGGGGCCTCACCGTCCTCGCCGAGCTCCGCCGACGGCTTCCCGACGAGGCGACGGTCTATCTCGGCGACAACGACCGTGCGCCGTATGGCCCGCGCCCGGCGGACGAGGTGCGACGGTTCACCCTGGAGGCCGTCGATTGGCTCCTCGCCCAGGATCCCAAGCTCCTCGTGCTGGCGTGCAACACCGCCACGGCACACGCGCTCGATGACGTCCGCGCGCGTTCGGCGGTGCCCGTCGTCGGCGTGGTTCGGCCGGGCGCCGTTGCCGCTGCCGCGGCCACGCGGACGGGGGCGGTCAGCGTGATCGCGACGGCCGGGACGGTGGAGTCCGGCGCCTACCCCGACGCCATTGTCGAGGCGAGCGCGGATACCACGGTCGTTCAGCTGGCCTGCCCGGAGCTGGTGCCGATGGTCGAAGCCGGGATCCTCGAGGGGCGCCGGGCCGAGTCGATCCTGCGCGCCTATCTCGAGCCGCTGCTGTCCGCCAATCCGGGCGTGGACACGCTGCTGTTGGGCTGCACGCACTACCCGCTGTTGCGCGAGCCCATCGCCGGCATCGTCGGTCCGGGCGTCGCCGTCGTCGATTCCGCCTTCACGACCGCCCTCGCGGTCGAGGACCTGCTCGACGTGCTTGGGGCGCGAGCCCCCGCTGCCGGCACAGACGCGCATCGCGTGGCGACTACCGGCGACGTGGCGGCCTTCGCGATGGTGGCGGAGCGCCTCTTCGGCGAGCGGCTGCCGGCTGTGGAGCAGGCGTCGATCGAGGCGACGGCCGCTCTTCCCGTAGACTGAGCCGCATGGCACGACACACGGCTCGCTTCGGTGCGGGAATTCTCGTCGGCGGCCTTCTCGCGCTCGGGGCCAGCGTGGCGTCGCGCGAGATCGTGCGTCGGGCGGGCACACGGCTCATCGATTGGGAGGCGGTCCGCGAGATCGCCCATCGGCGCCTCGGCGAGGCGGCCGCGCCGTTGCCGGCTGGGCAACGCGAAGCGGCCGAGGCGTTTTACCGTGCGACGTTGCTGCGCATCGAGCCGATCGTGGCGGAGGAGATCGGCTCCGATCTACCGGCGGCGCTCGAGACTCCGGCCGTGGTGGATCGGGTCGGGTGGGTGGATCTGAACCTGGCGACGTTCCGCGCCCTCTTCGACCGCGTCGAGCACACACTGCTCCAGGCGCAGGATGGACCGGACACCACCGGGCGCGCGGTGTCGCGTTGGGTCAATCGCAGTGTCGGCAATCAGCAGCTTGGGTTCATGCTCGCCTTCCTGGGTCGCAAGGTGCTGGGCCAGTACGACGTGAGCCTGTTGGCGGCCGGACCGGTCCGTGGACGGTTGCACTTCGTTGAGCCGAACATCGTGGGCACTGCCGCGGCCATGCGGCTGCCGCTGGACGAATTCCGCACCTTCATCGCGTTGCACGAGGCCACGCACGCCTTTGAGTTTGAGGCGCATCCCTGGCTGCGCCCGTATTTCGCAGGCCTCGTGTCCGAGACGGTCGAGCTGCTGGCTTCGGAGTCCGGGGGGCTCATGGAGCGTATGCGCGAGGCGTTGACCGGCGGCGAGGGGCACTGGCTGGAACGGATCATGACGCCGCGGCAACGTGAGACGTTCAGTCGAACCCAGGCGCTGATGTCGCTGCTCGAGGGGTACTCGAACCACGTGATGCATGCCGCCGGTGCACGGATCCTGCCCAACTTCCGGGAGATCCACGACCGATTCGAGCGCCGGGGCGAGCGGCGCGGTGCCATCGAGCGGGCGATCATGCGCCTGACCGGGCTCGACATGAAGATGGAGCAGTACGCCGCCGGTGAACGCTTCGCCGATGCCGTCATCGCCCAGCGCGATCGCGCGTTCCTCAACCGCGTCTGGACCGGACCCGAGCTCCTGCCCAGTCTGGACGAGATCCGGGCTCCCGAACGCTGGATTGCGCGGGTGGAGGAGGCGGCGCCCTGAGCGACCCATCGACGGTCGTCCTTGCCACGCCGATTCTCGGCGCGTACCTGTCGCGCGAGCTCGTCGGCCGCATCGAGGCGGTTGACGGTACGCGCTGTGCCCTGATCTCGGCCGATGGGCGGATCCACGGCGACGCCGACGAGTCGGTCTTCGATGTCGCCGAGGTGCTCCTGCTCGGCGGCATGCCCGCGTCTGTGCTCGACCATATCGTCGGCCGCGCGCCGCGCCTGCGCTGGATTCACTCCGCTTCCGCCGGGGTCGATCGGATCGCGACGGCCGTCGTGCGCGAACGTGGCCTGGCCGTCACCAACGCGCGCGGAGTCTTCAGCCGGCCGATCGCCGAGTACGTGGTCATGATGATGCTCGCCGTGGCAAGACGCCTGCCGCAGCTGCTCGAACTCCAGCGCGAGCGCACGTGGCAGCCGCTGCGCGGGCGCGAGCTGTCGGAGATGACCGTCGGGATCGTGGGCTATGGCAGCATCGGCGTCGAGGTTGCGCGACTTCTCGCGCCATTCGGATGTCGTGTGCTCGCCACGCGACGTCGTCCCGAGCGAGGGGCGGGCGAGGGGTCGCGGGTCGAGATGCATGGCCTCGACCAGCTCGAAATGGTCCTGCGTTCCAGCGACGTGGTGGTCGTGGCGGCGCCGCTGACCGACGAGACAGCCGGGCTCATCGGCGCCGAACAGCTGGCGCAGATGCGGGAGGACGCCTGGATCATCAACATCGCGCGCGGACGGCTGATCGACGAGCTGGCGCTGCGCCGCGCGCTCGAGTCGGGCTGGATCGGCGGTGCCGTGCTCGACGTCTTCAACGAGGAGCCGCTCAGTCCGGAGTCGCCGCTGTACGGCACGCCGAACCTCGTCATCACGCCGCACACCAGCTGGGCATCCGACCAGGTCATCGAGCGCACGGTGGACCTGTTCGTCGACAACCTGCGTCGTGACCGGGCGGGAGAGACGTTGCGCAATCTCGTGAATCTCGAGGTCGGCTACTAGGATGCAGGTCACCATCGTCGGGTTGCCCGGCAGCGGGAAGACCACCGTGTTCAACGCGCTCACCGGTGGCCACGCGGAGACCGGTGGCTTCTCCGGCGGGCGCGCGGCGCCAAACGTGAGCGTCGTCAAGGTGCCCGACGAGCGGGTCGACCGCCTGGCGGCGCTGTTCAATCCGAAGAAGACCACCTACGCCGATGTCACCTACGTTGACGTCGCCATCCCGGCCGGGGCGGCGCGCGAGGGGACGGTGAATCCCGATGTCCTGGCCCAGATCCGCAACGCCGATGCGCTCCTGCACGTCGCCCGGGCCTTTGACGATCCCGCCGCTGCCACCGCTGCCGATCCGTGGCGCGACGTCGACGACCTTGACCTCGAGTTCACCGTCGCCGACCTCACGGTGATCGAGAAGCGGCTTGAAAAGCTGAAGACGCAGGGCAGGCACGGATCGCAGTCGGAGCGGGAACTCGCACAGCGCGAGGAGGAGCTGCTGCTGCGCGTCGAGCCGCACCTCTCCGAAGGTAAGCCAATCCGATCTTTCGGCCTCACCGCCGACGAGGAGTTCCTGCTGCGCGGCTATCGATTTCTCACGCAGAAGCCGGTGCTGGTCGTGCTGACCATCGACGATGGCCGCCTGCCCGAGGTCACGGCTCTCGAGGCTGCCGGGCGGGAGCGGTACCGGGAGCCCCAAACCGACGTCGCCGCACTGGCCGGCAAGATCGAGGCGGAGCTTGCCGAGCTGCCCGACGAAGATGCCCGTCTGTTCATGGACGACCTGGGCATCGCCGAGCCGTCGCGCGGTCGCGTGATCCGCCTGACCTACGACCTGTTGGGATTGTTCAGCTTCTTCACTGCCGGGGAGGACGAGTGCCGGGCCTGGACCCTGCGTATCGGTTCATCGGCGGTCGACGCTGCTGGAGCCATCCATTCCGACCTGGCCCGCGGCTTCATCCGCGCCCAGGTCATTGGACTCGAGGAGTTGCTGGAGGCAGGCTCGATGGCCGAGGCGCGCAAGCGCGGCACGCTGCGCCAGGAGGGGAGGGTGTACCCCGTCCAGGACGGTGACATCCTGGAAATCCTGTTCAACGTGGCCCGCTAGGAGCGTTCCATCTCCGCCACGATCGATCGGAATTCGTCGCTGGACTCCACCAGGTAGACATCTTCGTCGGCCATCCCGACGCTCATGCTGGCCCGCAGCTTCTCGTCGGAGATGTAGGTGAAGCCATGGCTGCGCTCGAGCTCGCGGGCAATGGCCTCGACCAGGGTGTCCTCCTCGAAGGTCTCGATGATCGCGGTGCGTGCCGTTCCGACCATCGAGGCGAACTGCTCTGGGCTATGGTCGCGATCGGACACGAGGAGCGCATCGGTCATGAGGTCGGTGGCGCCTTCGTGGAGCTCGTAGAAGTAGAGTCGCATGCACCGATGATAGACCGATGACCGAGATGCTGATCGTGGGCGGCCTCACGATCGACCGCTTCACCGATGGCTCGCTCGCCCCCGGCGGGTCGGTGCTGCACGCCGGCCTGGCGACGCGCGCCGAGGACGCCCGCCTGACGACACTGACCGTCGCCGGCGACGAACCAGCGGCGCGTGACGGCCTCGCGCGTCTGCGCGAGCTCGGGAGGCTTGCTCACCAGCAAGCGTCCCGCACCACGTTCTACCGTCACGATGAGCGCGATGGAGTGCGGGTTCTCGTACTGGAGGCGCGAGCGGAGCCGATCCAGCCGGCTGGACTGGCCGGTCTGGACCGTCCGGATG
>JACDHU010000361.1 GCA_013820865.1 Chloroflexota bacterium | reverse complement strand
GAATCGCGGCGATCGCGGTCCTTGCGGTGAACCTGGCGAGCCCGTCGGCCCTCGAGGGCGCAAATGCGCCGCGACCCGTGCTGGGCGAGACCGCGGCACCGGTGGCGATCCACGAGTACGGGGATTTCCAGTGTCCGTCGTGCGGCGCTTTCGCCCGCTCCATCGAGCCGCAGGTCCGCGCCGCCTACATCGACACCGGCAAGGCACGACTGGTCTGGCACGATTTCGCCTGGATCGGAGCCGAGTCACGTGATGCCGCCAACGCCGCCCGTTGCGCCGGCGACCAGGGCCAGTTCTGGGACTATCCGACTAAAGGGCTTCGGCGCGGCCCTCGGCCTCGAGCCAACCACCTTCCACGCCTGCGTGGATGCTGGGACGTACGCGGCCGCCGTCCAGGCCGACTTCGGCGACGTCCGCCAGAAGGGGTTCAACGGCACGCCCACGTTCGTGATCGGCAACCAGCGGATCGTCGGCGCCCAGCCGTTCGAGGTCTTCGCAGCCGCCATCGACGCGGCTCTCGCGAAGCAGTAAGCGGATCTCCACGATGGGCATCGAAGCGATGGTCGCCTTCGCCGGCGGTGTGCTGTCACTCCTGAGTCCGTGCTCCGCGCTGCCCTGCTCGCCTTCTTCGCATACGCCTTCCCGTCGCGCGGACAACTCGTCCTGCGCACGGGCGTCTTCTACCTTGGGCTTCTCACCCTGTTCATCTCGCTGGGCCTCGGTCTCGGCGCCATCGGTAGCCTGTTCCTGGAGCGCCGCGCGGAACTGTCGGTCATCGCCGGCCTCCTGCTCATCGCCATCGGATCGTTCCAGTTGGTCGTCGGCGGCTTCGAGCTGCCTGGCGCCGGACGGATCTCCGGGGGCCGGTTCGGGGCGAGCGGCGAGTCGCTGGCCGCCACGTACGCGCTCGGCCTCGTCTACGGGATCGGCGGCTTCTGCTCCGGCGCGCTGCTCGGCGGCGTGCTCACCATCGCCGACGCCTCCGGCGGAGCGCTGGAAGGTGCCCTGCTGCTGGCGGTCTTCGCAGCCGGCATGGCGGCGCCGCTCCTGATCCTGGCCCTGCTGTGGGAACGGCTCGGCACCGCCGGCCGGGGGCGCCTACGCGGCCGGGAGATCCAGATCGGACCGTGGACGCGGCACGTATCGGTCGTCATCTCGAGCGCGCTGTTCATCGTCCTCGGCATAGCGTTCATCGTGTTCCAGGGTGGTAACGCCCTCGGTGGCGTCTACGCGGCGCTCGGCGCACCCGACCTGGCCCTGGCCATCGAGACGGCCGTTCGTGACCTGGCGACCGATTCACCCCTCGCGCTTGCGGCGATCGTCACAGCGCCGGTCGTCCTGATCCTCGTCCTCCTCCTGAGGTCGCGACGCGGCGGACGACCGAATGCCCCGGAGACGCAGGGATGACCGACGAGCTGGACTCCGGGTTGTTGCACCGACATGGACCGTGGCCCGTGGCGCTCGTCACGGCGGCGGCGGCACTCGGGGCAGGCGCCCTGTGGTTCGCGCTTTCCGTCGCGACCGGCCTGATCTTCCACTTCATGCCGGCGGCGCCGATCCTTGTCGCGGTCTGGATCCGTCGCGCCTTGGGGCCAAATACGCCGGTCCCCTGGCCATCGCTCTGGGCTCACATCGCGGGCGGTCTCGTCGTGGCCGTCGTCGCTGGCGCTGCGATCGCGAGCGTCGGAGCCTTGCTGGACAGCGAGTGGCTGGTCGGAGCCGTACTCGTGATCGGGACCGGGCTCTCGGTCTGGCTGGGGCGGCGTGGCGCCGGGTGACGACCCCCGGTCGTCAGTCCGGACCGCGAAGGTCGACCACGGTGCGCCAGCGTCGAAGTCGCCCGGCTCGCACGAGTCGCTGCACGACCGACTCCTCCACGACGATCAGCGCCATCGCCAGCTGACCCCGAACCGTTCGCGGCCCTCGACGGAGCAGGTGGCAGGCGACGCGGCGCCGATGTTCACTGCGCCGCACGAGACCGTCGGTCACGTCATCGCTCCCGATCGCGGCGAGCCCGAGTTCCGTGGCGACCGCCTTGACGGGATCCCGCGGCGCTGACCCGAAGGCGAGGACCGTCGCGAACAGCCGCCCTCGTCCATCCAGCGCGTCGCGGATGCCGAGGAGGAGGTCCGGGTCCACCGGTACGAACATGAGAGAGTCCAACGCGTAGGCACCGGTCGCGC
>JACDHU010000360.1:689-2189 GCA_013820865.1 Chloroflexota bacterium | reverse complement strand
GGCGCATACAGCGGCGCGTTGATCTCGTCCCAGTAGGCGCGATTCTTCGCGACATGCTCGGGCAGCGGCTCGGACTCGGTCATCTGTCCGGATGGTAGCGCGCCTGCGACCGCTGCAGGCCAAAACTCGCCGATCTATCGGCGGCCGAACTCAACCCTTCGCCTCGCCCGTGGCCGCGATTCGCTCGGTCTCGCCGCTCGCACCGGTGGCGAGCAGGATGCGCCCGGAGGACTGGTCGCCGAACAGCGCCTCCACGGTGGACAGCGTGTCGATCTCATGCGGCGCTTTGTCGTCGCGGATGCGCGCGATGCGCGGAAAGCGCATGGCGAAGCCGGATTTGTGACGCGCAGAACGCATGATCCGGTCGAAGGCGATCTCGACGACGACCTCGGGCACGACCGTTCGGTATCGGCCAAAGTCGCGCAGGGTGGTGGCGGTGAAGTGCTCCGTCATGGCAGCAATCTCCGCATCGGTCAGGCCCGTGTAGGCCTTGCCGATGGTGAGCAGCGGCGCATCGGGCTCATCGGTCGCGCGCACGGCGAACGTGTAATCGCTCAGGACGCCTCGCCGCCTACCGTGCCCCCATTCGACACCGACCACCACGCAGTCGAGCGTGGCGAGCGCCTTCTTGAGCTTCAGCCAACCTAATCCTCGGCGCCCGGGCTGATAGACCGATGACGGATCCTTCACCATCAGGCCCTCGTTGCGGCGTTCGCGGGCGTCGTCGAAGTGGCGGTCCACCTGCGCCGGGCTACGGGCCGTGGCGAGATGCGACAGGAGCATCCGCTCAGTTGTGCGTTCCGGCACGTTCAGCCCATCGAGGATGGCACGGCGCTCCCGAAGCGGAACCTCGAGCAGGTCGCGGCCGGCGTGATGCAGCAGGTCGAACGCGACGAGGACGACCGGGACCTCGGCCAGCAGCTCCTTCGAGGGCCGGACGCGGCCCAGGCGGGTCTGAAGGGACGCGAAGTCCAGGACTGCTCCGGCGCGCCACGGGACGAGCTCGCCGTCGATCACCAGCGGCGCCTCCGGCACCAACGCCGCAGCGGCCTCCGCGATCTCGGGGAACGAGCGGGTCACGTCGTTGCGGTCGCGGCTGAAGAGGCGCACGCGTCCCTCGCGTTCCACGTGCAGCTGGGCGCGGATGCCGTCGTACTTATCCTCGATCCAGGCCTCGTCGCCGACGCGACGCATGACCTCGGCGCTGTCCGCCACTGGCGACGCGAGCATGAACCGGATCGGGCGGCCGACGTACAACGCGGCCTCCGTGAGTCGACCGTCCCGAGCCAGCAGCGCCGCCTCACCGATTTCACCGGTGAGCAGATGCGCGCGCCGCACGTCGTCCGGCGGCACCTCGAAGGCGGTCGCAATCGCTTCCTCGAGCAATCCTTCTCGGAGGCCGATGCGCGTCTCGCGTGATGCGACGCGTCCGATAAAGCGAGCCTCGTCGGGCGTGGCCCGCCCGAACAGCTCCGCCATGAGGCGTACACGCTCCTCGGA
>JACDHU010000360.1:0-679 GCA_013820865.1 Chloroflexota bacterium | reverse complement strand
CTCAGAGTCTCACAGTGAGACCGTCGCCGGCGACGTGCGCCAGGACCTCGGCTGCCGCGTCGCCGATATCGGAGTGGCGCAGGTATGCCGCGCCGAGGGTGTCAGCGTCGGCTCCGCTGGCGGCCGCAAGGGCGGCGCTCTGCTGCACCCACCCCAGTCCCAGCTTCGCTGTGGGATCGACGAGCGGGCGGCCGGCGAAGAAGGTCGTCGCCGCTAGCAGCTCATCGGCCGGCAGGTCACGGAGATAGGCGGCGAGCAGGTCGCGCTTCGCGTTCTTTCTGCGTGTCGCGCCAACCGCGGCTGCAGTACGGGCAAGGTCGGCGAACAACCTCGTTGCAGGCATTGCCCGCGAAGTCTAGAACTAGGGGAGAGCGCTACTCGCGCCCGTGCGGCTCGACCTCGTCCATCTTCTTGGCCCGCGCGATGAGCTCCGCGACGCGACGGCCGCCCTTGCGCCCGATCTCGCGGAAGTGCTCGTTGGTGTACCGCTCGCTGACGGCCTTACCGCCTTTGGCGCCGATCTCCTGGAAGAATTCGGCCCCGTATCGCGCACGGGTGGTCTTGCCGCCCTTGCGCCCGGCTTCGCGGACACTCATGTTGCCTTCGTTCGTGGAGCCGTTCTGGTCGGCGCTCGTTCGCTCCGCCATGTTGGCCTCCTGTGCTGCGTGCGTGAGTACTG
>JACDHU010000359.1 GCA_013820865.1 Chloroflexota bacterium | reverse complement strand
CGTCAGCTTCCGTCCCTCGTCGAAGCCCCAGCCCGAGTGTCGAGGCTGGCGAAAGGCCGGATGGGTCATGAGCAGTACCACGCGAGCGGCCGGCTTCAGTGCCCAGTCAATGCCGCGCACCACGTCGTCGAGCGGATCCATGTCCTGGATGCTGAGAAGGAGCACGGCCGCGTCATGCGCCGCTGGCTCCAGGTCCGCCACCGCCGGCAACCGTCGCGCATCGGCCACCAGGAAGCGCGCTCCCTTCCGCCGTCCGTGGCGACGTTTCGCGGCGGCGATCAGCTTGGCGGATGCATCGGTGACGGTGACGTGTGCGCCGGCATCAGTCAGGTAAGGCGCGAGCACTCCCTGCCCACCGCCAATGTCCAGGATCCGCTCGCCAGGCTGCGGTCGAAGCAGGTCCAGCGCGGCCGGGATGGCCAGCTCGCGATGGTAGGTCGAGCCTCGGTCTCCGACCCAGCCGTCGTACCAGGTCGCCACTCGTTCCCAGCTCGTCTCGTTCGGTGCGCCACTGCCTCGTTGTCGCCGCATGCTCCGAAGTATGGCTGTCACTTGTGCACCGGGACGGACGCATCAGGGCTTGAACCCCTGACGTGACCTCCGCTGAGGACAATTGGCCGGAGAAAGCGCCGCCTGGCGCAGAGGTTGTCCTTCCATGAGCACTTCTCCCGGTTGGGGCCCGCGTATGACCTTCGTCAAGGTCACCGCGTCAAAGCGTGGGCTCAGGGCGGACAGACCGCGATGTCGGCACATTCGGTGGCGTCGCGCGGCGGCACATCGGACCCGTCCAGGAGCACGCGGTCCCCGAGCGGCTCGTCCAGCACCAGCACGTACGGCGTCTCCGGGTTCGAGGGGCACTCCTGCGCCCCACCCCGAGGCCGGACGGCGAAGACCACGGTCACGCTCTCGGCTCCGACCGTGACGACTGGCTTCTCGATGCGACCGCTCGCGTCCTCGCCGCTGTTGCACGCCCGCTCGGTCACCAGCACCTCGATCTCGGTCATCTCTGGGGTCAGCTCCACGTCCGGCGCGACGCGGAATGACGCACGGCCAAGGTCGGGCCCCACGTCGGCTTGCAGTGAGCATCCACTCCAGCCGCCGACGCGCCACGACCCATCGCGATGCTCGACGCTGACCTGAACCAACGAGGGCTCGCCACCGGGAAGAGCATCGGCGATGAAGACAACCAGGTCATCGGTCCGGACCGCCTCCTTCCAGCCGGTATCGGGAAGCCAATCGATCTCCATGTCGGACGTTGCCAGGTGGTTCCGCAATGCGTCGGCCGCCGCGTCAGTGCCGTTCTCGGCACCTCCCGGGGCGTCCAGCACGGACAACGGGAATCCGGGACCGTCGCATGTGACGCTCGCCACCGGATCGGGATCCGGAGATTCGGAGGGATCGACGTTCGAATTGCCCTGGCGCACGGCGGCACACGCGGACAAGGAGAGGCCCAGGACAACGGCGGCGGCAAGTCTCATGACACCCAGACGCGTTGGTGCATCAATTGGTGCCAACCACGGTTGGGCGACGGCGAGTACCGGCAAGGACCACGGCCGCCACGGCCGCAATGACCAGGCCGATGACGCCCACGATCCCGAAGCCCCATCCGAAGCCTCCGACCTCCGACACACCTCCCGCGATGAACGGACCGATCCCGAGTCCGGCCGAGAGGGTCGTTCCATAGCCGCCCAGGCCGGTGGCGCGCAGCTCCGGCCGCGCGACCTCGCTGATCGTGACCTGCACCATCATCAGCGTGAAGGCCAGCGCGACGATGCTCGTCACGAGGACGAGGATGATCCCGGGCACGGCGCCCTGGAACCCGAGGAAGCTGATGATCACGCCATACAGACCCGCTCCGATGGCGGCCGTGACAGGCGGGATCGGATGGCGGTCGATGAGGCGACCGAGCGGCACCCGCGACGCGCCGTTGGCCAGCGACTGGACGGCGAGCAGCAGACCAACGGTGCCGGCGGCCAACCCCAGGCCCGTCCCGAACAGGGGGAAGAGGCCGGCCACGGCACCCCATGGCAGCCCGATCGCCAGGGCCGCCAACCACACGCCGAGGATCGCCCGCTGGCGGGCAACCTCGGCCACCATGCCGGGGAGGCGCGCGAGGCGCACGCGCGACCGCATCGACGGGGCCACGAACAGGGCCCCGATGACCGCCGTCATACCCATGGCCGCCGCCG
>JACDHU010000083.1 GCA_013820865.1 Chloroflexota bacterium | reverse complement strand
CAGCCGCTGATGAGGCGCTGGATGTCCTGGATGCTGATCAGGATGACGAGCGCTAGAAGGACCGCGAAACCCGTGAGGTAGATCATTGCTTCACGCTCGGCAGGCAGCTTCCGCCGCCGCACGGCCTCAACCACGACCACCGCGATGCGCCCACCATCGAGTGGCGGAAACGGCAGGACGTTCAGCACGGCAAGGTTGACCGACAGAAGACCGATGAAGAACAGCTGGCTGACCAGCGGGGCTTCGAGCACCCGCCCCGTCTCCTGCGCGATGCCGATCGGCCCACGCGCATCGGGCGCGTTCGGGTTGAGTCCGATCAGGCCGCCGACGGCATCGGCCAGTCCGCCTGGAATGGCCACCGCAATGGTCCACGCGGTGCTGGTTCCGGTGGCCACCGCCTCGATGGGTCCCTCGACCGAAGACGGCTCCTCGACGACGCGAGCCGGGTCGTACGCGAATCCGACCGGTCCGATCCCCTGAGCGCGCTCCTCATCGGTCACGACGCGTGGCACCAGCTCGATCTCAAGCGCCTCACCGCCGCGCTCGACATCCAGGGTGACCGATGTTCCTCCACGCTGCGCGACGTGCTCGGTCAATTCGGAGGAGCGCTCGAAGGTCTCCCCGTCCACGCCGACAATGACGTCGTCCACCTCCAGCTGCCCGTCGGCCGGGCTGCCCTCCTGGATTTCGGTCACGGTCAGCGGCCCCTCGCCGACGACCAGCGGCAAACTGAAGGCCACGGCAAACAGGGCGGCCGCCAGCACGAAGTTCATGACCACGCCGGCAAGCAGGACCGCGAGCCGGATCCACACCGGCCGCCGGTTGAAGGCCCCTTCCATGGCGTGCTCGACCTCGTCATCCGTCATGCCCTGCTCGCGCAGGCGTCGGACCTCGACGTCACCATCCTCGCCGAGCATCTTGACGAAGCCGCCGAGCGGGATCCAGTTCAGACTGTAGCGCGTCCCCCGCCAGGTCAGCGAGGCCACGCGGGGTGGAAACCCGATACCGAATTCCTCGACCGTGATCCCGGCTCGCTTGGCGACCAGGAAGTGCCCGAGTTCATGGACGAGGACGAGGACGACGAGAATGCCGATGAAGGCGGCGACGGTACCGATGACGTCCATCAGGCAAGCTCGCCCGCGAGCGTGGTGCGAATGTCGGCATCGAGCGCCACGATCTCGTCGAGGGACGGTTCCGCGGAAGCCCCCCACCGATCGACAGCCCGCTCGATCGTATCGGCGATCAACGGAAACGCGATCCGACCGTCCAGGAATGCGGCAACGGCAGCTTCGTCGGCGGCGTTGAGGATGGTCCCCCGATTGCCTCCAGCCTCGGCGGCGGCGCGCACGACGTCATACGCGGGGTAGGCGCCGGGATCGAGCGCGGCGAATTCCAAGGTCCCCCACGACTCCGGCGACGACCGGCGAGTCGGCGACGGAAGGCGGTCGGGATACGTGACGGCGTACTGGATCGGCAGGCGCATGTCGGGGAGTCCAAGCTGGGCCTTGTAGGAACCGTCGGCGAACTCGACGAGCGAGTGCACGACGCTCTGGGGATGGATCACCGCATCGATTCTAGAGTACGGAAGACGGTAGAGCCATCTGGCCTCCATGACCTCGAACGCCTTGTTGACGAGGGTCGCCGAGTCAATCGTGATTTTCGGGCCCATGCGCCAGGTCGGATGCGCCAGGGCTTCGGCCGCGGTCACGCCGGCGAGCGTCTCGGTGGCGCGGCCGCGAAACGGTCCCCCGCTGGCGGTGAGCACGAGACGACGGACATCGCTCATTCGTTCGCCGACCAGGCATTGCCAGATCGCCGAGTGCTCGCTGTCTATTGGTCGCAGGCGGTCGAGCGGATCCCCGCCCCGCGCATCGAGGATGCGCGCCACCAGGTGCCCGCCCGTGATGAGCGTCTCCTTGTTGGCGAGCGCCACGTGCCGCCCCGATGAGAGGGCGGCCAGGACCGCGGGCAGAGCGGCCATGCCGGTCGTGGCGACCACCACGAGGCCAACGCCCTCGAGCGTCGCAAGCTCCTCCAGCCCACCATCCGCCGCGGGACCGTCACCGCCGTCGGCGGTCCATGCTCGCGCCCCGGGCCAGGCGGCCATCTGCGATGCGAACGTAGCGCTATGGCGACCCGCGGCCAATCCCCTGACCTCGAACCGATCTCGCAGGCCATCGAGCACCTCGAGCGCCTGGCGACCGATCGACCCGGTCGAGCCCAAGACGGCGACGCCGGTCATGCCACGCGTCCCGCCACCAGCAGGGCGAAGCCGGCCAGGACCGGCGCGGCGAAGAGGAACGAGTCGATTCGATCGAGAACGCCACCGTGGCCCGGAACGAGGAATCCGGACTCCTTTCGACCGGCGGCGCGCTTGAGCATCGACTCGGCGAGGTCGCCGGCCTGCGCTGCGAGACCGACGAGGGGGCCGATGACGAGCGGATGCCACGCCTCGAGCCCGATCAGCGCCGCACCGATGCCGGCCCCGATCGTCGCCATGACCAAGCCGCCGGCCAATCCTTCGACCGTCTTCGACGGGCTGATGTAATCGACGAGCCGATGACGTCCGAGAAGCCGCCCGGTCAGGTAGGCACCGGTGTCGTACCCCCACACGACGAGGACGAGGGTGAGCGTCCATGCGACTCCGGACTCCATCCCGACCAGTCCCACCGGCGACATCCATGAGCCTCCCGGCGGAGCAAGATGCGCGACGAGCACGATCGACGGCAGGAGCAGCCCGACGTACGCAACGCCGAACGAGCTCATGGCCCACGTGACGAAACCGCTACGCGGATCGGTCCGGGTGAAGGCTGCCAGAGCGAGCAGCAGCATTCCCGCGACCATGGTGGCTGCAACCAGGCCTGGCGGGTCGAGCGCCACGAGCAGGGTCGTCAACAGCCCGCCGACGCTCTCGTCGTTGGCCGTGACGAGCCCGGCGGCGGTCAGCAGCATGCCCACCCCGATGGTGAGCACCTGCGGCGGTTCGTATCCGGCGGCGTCGAGCAGTGCGACGAGCTCGACCAGCGCGAGGAATGCGGCCGCGCCGATGAGCAGCGAGAGCCACGGCTCTCCGAGCAGCACGATGGCAATGATGAGCGGGCCCAGGACGGCGGCGGTCAGTATCCGCGTGCGGAACATGGCGATCAGCTGCCGAATCGGCGCTCGCGGCGCTCGAAGTGCGTGACTGCCGCATCGAAGTCAGCCGTATCGAAGTCCGGCCAGAACTTCTCGCAGAACACGAGCTCGGCATAGGCCGCCTGCCACAGCAGGAAATTGCTCGTGCGCTGATCACCGCCCGTGCGGATGAGCAGATCCACGTCAGGTTGTCCGGCGGTGTAGAGGTGCTCGGCGAAATGCGCCTCGTCGATCGCGGTCGGGTCGACGCGCGCGGCAACGAGTGCGCGCGCCGCGTCCACAATTTCGGCTCTGCCCGAATAGTTGAAGCAGATGTTGAGCGTGATCCGCGCGCCCTCGCGCGTGCGCTCCTCGGCCCCACGGATCGAGCGTTGCACGTCCGCGGGAGCTTCGTGCAAACGGCCGATGACCTTGACCCGCACGCCCTCGCCGATGAGCTCGTCGGTGTACTGGCGCACCGCGCCGTCGATAAGTCCGAACAGTCCGGCCACCTCGTCGGGGGGACGTGCCCAATTCTCCGTGCTGAAGGTATACACGCTGAGCGTCTCGATGCCGAGATCTCGCGCGCGACGCACGATCGGGCGAATGGCCTCGATGCCCTGGACGTGCCCGGCCAGGACGGGGAGGCCACGCGCTCGTGCCCAACGACGGTTGCCGTCGGCGATGATGGCGACGTGCCGGGGTCGGACCTCGTCCGGCACCGGTCAGACCTCCAGGATCTCGGCTTCCTTGCGATCGGCACGCGCGTCGATCGCCTCGATGTGGTGATCGGTCAGCTTCTGAAGGCTCTCGAGCTCGCGATGCTCCTCGTCCTCGCCGAGCCCCCCGTCGCGCAGCTCTTTCTTGAGCTGGTCCGCAGCGTCGCGCCGATGATTGCGGACCTCGACCCTCGCCTGCTCGGTTCGGCGCCGCACCTGCTTCACCATGTCGCGCCGGCGCTCCTCGGTCAGTGGCGGCACATTGAGGCGAACAACGGTGCCGTCGACGTTCGGCATGATGCCGATATCGCTCTTGGTGATCGCCTTCTCGATCGCCGACAGGACCGATCGGTCCCACGGCTGGATGACGATGAGGTGCGCATCAGGCGTGCTGATCCCGGCCACCTGGTTGAGGGGCGTCTGCGTGCCGTAATAGTCGACCGTGATGCGTTCCACCAGCGCAGTCGATGCTCGGCCCGTCCGGATGCCCGCGAAGTCGCGCTCCATCGCCTCCATTGCGCGCTGCATCTTTGGTTCAATGGCAATCAGCGCTTCGTGCGTCATCGGGTTTCCTCTCCTGAGATCAAGGTGCCGATGCGCTCGCCGCGGACCGCGCGGGCAATGTTGCCGGCGACGGTCATGTCAAACACGACGATTGGCATCTCGTTGTCCATGGCCAGGCTGACTGCGGTGGCGTCCAGCGCTTCCAGTCGCTTGCTGAGCAGATCCGTGTAGCCGATCTGGCTGAACCGCCGGGCTTCCGGGTGCTTCTCCGGATCCGCATCGTACACCCCGTCCACGCGCGTCGCCTTCAGGATGACCTTCGCATGGATCTCCACCGCGCGTAGCGTAGCGGCGGTGTCGGTCGTGAAATACGGGTTGCCGGTACCCGCCACCATCACGACCACCCGACCCCTCTCGAGGTGGCGTACCGCACGACGCCGTATGTACGGCTCCGCGATCTCGTTCATGGCGATGGCGCTCATGACTCGGGTGGGGCAATCGGCCTGCTCGAGGGCGTCCTGCATCGCGAGCCCGTTCATGGCCGTCGCGAGCATGCCCATGTAGTCGGCCGTCGACCGATCCATTCCCTCAGCGCTGGCCGCCAGCCCCCGGAAAATGTTGCCACCGCCGACCACGACGGCAATCTGAATGCCCTCGGACGCCGCCCCGGCAATCTGCCCCGCGATCTCGCGCGCAACCGACGGGTCGATGCCGTACTCGTGACCGCCCATCAACGCCTCGCCGGAAAGCTTGAGCAGCACCCGGCGGGGCGTCGTCGTGGCGGGCCGGGAGGCCGCATCGGACATCAGTCAGGCAGCCTCCTCGGCGTCAGTTTCAGCGGTCTCGCCGACGCCCATGCGAACGAAGCGAGCCACTCGGATGTTCTCACCGAGCAGGGCGATCTTCTCGGTGATGAGGTCGGCGATCTTCTTGTCCGTGTCGCGGTACGGCTGCTCCAGCAGGCAGACCGACTCGGCCCACTTGTTGAGCTTCCCCTCCACGATCATCGGAACCTTGTCGGCCGGCCGTCCGTCGCGCTCGGCGTCAATCGCGAAGAGCCGCTTCTGCTCCTCGAGGACTTCGGCCGGCACGTCGTCACGCGACACGAATTGCGGCGCCATGCCCGCGACCTGCATGGCGATGTCGCGCGCGAGCTGCTGGAAATCATCAGTTCGAGCGACGAAATCCGTCTCGCAGTTGAGCTCGAGGAGAACACCCAGGCGGGATCCATGGTGGATATAGCTCTGGATGATGCCCTCGCGCGCCGCTCGACCGGCCTTCTTGGCGGCCGTCGACAGGCCCTTCTCACGCAGCCAGGCGACAGCCGCGTCGAAATCGCCACCGGCGTTCTCCAGGGCGTGCTTGCAGTCCATGATTCCAGCTCCGGTCTGCTCACGCAGCCGCTTGACGTCCTCGGGCTTGATCATCGGCGTGGTTGTCATAATCCTCCTGCCGCCTCCTACGGGCGCGGCTCCTTGGCGTGTTCAGCGATGTTCCGCTCATGCTCCCGATCAGGATCATGGGGCGGCTCACCTTCCTCGAGGTGCAGTGCGCGACGGGCTCGTGCCTTGCGCTCCTCATCCTCGTCATCTTCCGGCTCTGGCTCGAAGACCAGCGCTTCGCCGGTTGCCAGCGCCGCGCTGTAGTCGGCCTCCGACGTGAGGGCCGTCTCATCCACCGGCGGCAGAGCCTCAGCCTGCTCGAACTCCTCGTCGAGCTTCGCCTGGCGTTCCTGCTGCGCCACGCTGGCCGCATCGGCCACCATGCCGCAGATGAGCTTGACCGATCGGATGGCATCGTCATTCGCCGGGATCACCCAATCGATCTGATCCGGGTCGCAGTTGGTGTCGGTCATGGCCACGATAGGAATCTCGAGGCGACGCGCCTCGGCGACCGCGATCAGCTCACGGTGCGGGTCGACGATGAAAATGGCCCCGGGCAGACGACGCATCTTGCGAATCCCACCCAGGACGGCGTCGAGCTTCTTGATCTCCTCGCCAAGCTTCGAGGCCTCCTTCTTCGTGAGCCGTTCGAACTCACCGGAGTCCCGTCGAGCCTCGAGGGCCTCGAGGCGCTGAATGCGTCGCTTGATCGTGGTGAAGTTCGTGAGCATACCGCCGAGCCAGCGGGTGTTGACGTAGTGCTGGCCCGATCGCTGTGCAGCCTCGGCAAGCGCCTCCTGGGCCTGCTTCTTGGTGCCGACGAACAGGACACTGTCGCCGCGTCGAACCGTCTCGCGCACGAAATCAAGGGCCTGGTCCAGGAGCGAGACCGTCTGCGCGAGGTCGATGATGTGAATTCCGTTGCGCTCGGCAAAGATGTACTCGCGCATCTTCGGATTCCAGCGGCGGGTCTGATGCCCAAAGTGGACGCCCGCCTCGAGCAGCTGCTTCATGCTGGTGGCAGCCAAAGTTAACCTCCGGTTGTTCCTCCGCCCGGTATCGGCTCCGGGTCGACCACTCGCGACTGAGCGAGGGCACCGACGACCAACAGGATCCACCGAGCGTGTGTGATGGGTTCGCTCGCGCGATTGCACGAGCACGCTCGATTGTAGCAGACCTCCCGTGCGTTCCCCGAAACCAGGGCCGCCAACCACACCAGACGGTACGGAAGTACCCCGCTGGTACCCTCTCGTACCTTTGACCACCCTCTCGTGGCTCCTAGCATCGGCCGCCTGAGACACACCGCTATCCAAACCGGAGGATGAATCCTTGCAGCGCCCCAGGTTGTTCGCCACCCTATCCGCTCTGGCAGCCACGGTGGTCGCTGTACCCGTCCTCGCGACCGTCGCACTGGCCGCCGATCCCATCGTGACCGTACGATCCGGCGACACCCTGACGGCCATCTCGAAGCGACACGACGTGCCTAT
>JACDHU010000001.1 GCA_013820865.1 Chloroflexota bacterium | reverse complement strand
TTCGGGTTGCCCCACAGCTCACGGGTGGACGTGCTCAAGGTGCTCACCGGGTTCCACTCGGCAACCGGCTTGAGGAAGTCAGGCAGTGTCGAAGGGGGCACGAAGACGTTCGAGATGAACGTGATCGGGAAGATCGTTGTGAATGCCACCTGGTTGGCGACCTCAACCGTGGGGACCATCATGCCGAGCCAGACGCCGATGGCCGACATCGCCATTGCGAACAGGAGGAGCAGCCCGAAGCCTGCCAGGAACGAGAGAACGTCGGTACTGACGTCCCAGCCGACCACGAGGCCGGACACCATTAGGACGACCAGGATGCCGGCGTTATACACGACATCGGCCAGGATGCGACCAACGAGAACGGCTGATCGCGCCATCGGCAGCGATCGGAAGCGGTCGATGAGTCCCTTGTTGATGTCATCGGTGATGCCGATCGCGGTGGTCGCGGCAGCGAACGCCACCGTCTGGGCGAAGATGCCGGGCAGGAGGAACTCCCGGTAGGCACCCGGATCGCTCTCGAAGCCGGGCAACGGGATCGCGCCGCCGAACACGAACGCAAACAGAAGCACGAACATGATCGACTGCAGGATCGCGAAGATCGCAAGCTCCGGGATGCGCGGTACTCGCTTCAAATTGCGCCATGTGATGACCAACGCGTCGTTGACCGATCGGCCAAGGCCTGGGCGTTGCGCCAGAACTGACCGAGTGGTCATGAGTCTGAGCCTCCGTTGTCGCCCGCTGCCTCCTGGGCGGCGTGGCCGGTGATCGACAGAAAGACGTCGTCGAGCGTCGGCCGCCGCAGGCCGATGTCGTCAATCCGAATGTTGGCCTCATCGAGGTCGCGCAGGACACCGATGAGCCGGTCGGCGCCGCCGGTCGCCGCGATGGTGATGCGGCGCGTGTGCTCATCGACGCTCGGCTCGTCGCCCCCGGTGGCGGTCAACAGCTCGACCGCGCGCGCGATGTCGTCGCGCTCGCGTACCACCACCTCGATGCGCTCGCCCCCGACCTGGGACTTGAGTTCATCCGCCGTTCCGCGCGCGATGATCTTGCCGTGGTCGACGACCGCAATCGTATCGGCCAGTTCGTCGGCCTCTTCAAGGTACTGCGTCGTCAGCAGCAAGGTCGTGCCGTCGCGCACCAGGCCGCGGATGACGTCCCACATGCCCATCCGGCCGCGCGGATCGAGCCCGGTGGTCGGCTCGTCCAGGAACAGGAGTCGCGGACGCCCGATGAGCGCGCTCGCAAGATCCAGGCGCCGGCGCATGCCGCCGGAGAAGGTCTTGACCACACGATCTGCCGCGTCGCCCAGCTCGAACTCCTCGAGCAGCTCGCTGGCTCGGCTGGTCGCTTCGGCGCTGCGCAACTGGTAAAGGCGCCCGAACATCCACAGGTTCTCGCGGGCGGTCAGGTTTTCGTCCACCGCCGCGTACTGGCCCGAGAGACCGATGACGCCGCGCAGCGCATCGGCCTGGGTCGCGATGTCGTACCCCGCCACCGTCGCGCGACCAGCGTCGGGCTTCAGGAGCGTGGCCAGGATGCGAACCGTCGTCGTCTTGCCTGCGCCATTGGGACCCAGGAGCCCGAGCACCGTTCCTTCATCGACGGTGAGGTCGACGCCGTCCAGCGCACGGACCTCGGACTTCCGGGACCGATAGATCTTGGTCAAGCCCTCCGCGACGATGGCGGGTTGCCCGCCACGAGCGAATGCCCGCGATGTTCCACTGTGCACGACGGCCATGCGTTCAGCGACTTCGGTCAAAGTTGTTCCTCTCGTTGCATCGGAAGCGAAGCGTATCGCTGTTCCTGCGCGGACATGTCAACGTTGGATCATCGGATCAGACGGCGCTCGGGGCCCGAACTCATCGGTCGCGAGGGTCGCTCCGACGGACGACCGCCAACTGCTCTCCTCGACGAACGAAAGAAACGCGATCCCAACCGGGCCGAGCCGGCGGCCGCGCGGGTACACCAGGTGCCATTGACGGTGCAGCGGAAAGCCGGCCACGGGAACCTCGACCACGAGCCCCAGCTCGAGCTCGAGCGAGACGGAATGCCGCGAGACAATGGCCACGCCGAGACCGCCAGCCACGGCGCGCTTGATCGCGCCATTGCTGGCAAGCTCCATCACGATCTCGATGGGTCTTGGTGCACGCGCCAGCGCCTCGTCGGCTGTTTCCCGAGTGCCTGATCCGGGCTCCCGCACGATGAATAGCTCCCGAGCGAAGCGCGCCAGTGAGACGCGATCCGCCGAAGCCAGCGCGTGCCCGGGCGGCACAATGGCGATCAGCTCGTTCGGAAGAAACGGCTGGACCGCCAATGGAATGGCGGGCCGTTCGCGGAGACGACCCACGACGGCGAAGTCCGCGTCTCCATCCATGATCCGCTGGTACACGTGGTCACGGTTCCCAACGTCCAGCCGGACGTCCACTCCCGGATTCGCGGCCTTGAAGGCACCGAGCAGGTCAGGCAGGACGTAAATGCCGACCGTCGTGTCGCCCGATACGCGGAGGATTCCCCGCTCGAGGCCGTGCAGCTCATCGATGGCCCGCTCGGCGGACGCAAACTCGGCGAGGATGCGGGTCGCATGCTCGTACAGGAGCCTGCCGATTTCCGTTGGCCGCGCATGCCTTCCCACGACTTCGACGATCGGCCCGCGGACGGCGATCGCAAGGGCCTTCACCTGGTGCGACACGGCCGGCTGGCTCAGATGGAGCGCATCGGCCGCACGGGAAAAGTTTTGTAGATCGATGACCGTCGTGAAGATCCGCAACTGATGCACGGTGACGCGCCGTTCGAATGGCTCAGTCTCTTGCATTCGATAATCTTATCAATTTTATTCAATACATGTATTGGACGTCATGGTGTCGATCAGCCTACCGTGGCGCATGGAGTCACAGCACGAGCGCACCGCGGACAGGTATCGGGCCGGCGTCCTCAAGTATGCCCAGATGGGCTACTGGGATCCCGACTACGAGCCGAAGGAGACCGATATCCTGGCGCTCTTCCGGATCACGCCCCAGGATGGTGTCGACCCGCAGGAGGCCGCGGCCGCCGTGGCCGGAGAGTCCTCGACGGCCACGTGGACGGTCGTCTGGACGGACCGGCTGACGGCGGCTGATGTCTATCGCGCCAAGGCCTACAAGGTCGAGCCGGTGCCGAATAGCACCGAGCAGTACTTCGCCTCCATCGCCTACGACATCGACCTCTTCGAGCCCGGCTCGATCGCGAATCTGACCGCGTCGATCATCGGCAATGTCTTTGGCTTCAAGCCACTGAAGGCGCTGCGCCTCGAGGACATGCGCTTCCCGGTCGCCTACGTCAAGACCTTCGACGGACCGCCCACCGGCATCGTCGTCGAGCGCGAGCGTCTGGACAAATTCGGGCGACCCCTCCTCGGCGCGACGACCAAGCCGAAGCTCGGCCTGTCGGGCCGCAACTACGGCCGCGTGGTGTACGAGGCGCTCAAGGGCGGCCTCGACTTCACCAAGGACGATGAGAACATCAACTCGCAGCCGTTCATGCACTGGCGCGATCGATTCGGCTTCGTCATGGAAGCCGTTAATCGCGCATCGGCAGCCAGCGGCGAGGTGAAGGGCCACTACCTCAACGTGACCGGCGCCACCATGGAGGACGTGTACGAACGCGCCGAGTTCGCAAAGGAGCTCGGCAGCGTGGTGGTGATGATCGACCTCGTCATCGGCTACACCGCCATCCAGTCCATCAGCAAGTGGGCGCGGCGCAATGACATGCTGCTCCATCTGCACCGGGCCGGCGCTTCCACCTACACGCGTCAGAAGAACCACGGCATCAGCTTCCGTGTCATCGCCAAGTGGATGCGGCTGGCTGGCGTGGATCATATCCACGCGGGCACCGTGGTCGGCAAGCTCGAAGGCGATCCGAACACGATTCGCGGGTTTTACAACATCCTGCGCGAACCGTACAACCCTGCCGACCTGGAATTGGGACTCCACTTCGACCAGGACTGGGCCGGGATGCGCAAGGTCATGCCGGTCGCGTCTGGCGGCATTCACGCCGGCCAGATGCACCAGCTCCTCACGTACCTGGGAGACGACGTCGTGCTCCAATTCGGCGGCGGCACCATCGGTCATCCGATGGGCATCCAGGCCGGGGCGATCGCGAATCGCGTGGCGCTGGAGGCAATGGTGCTGGCCCGCAACGAGGGTCGCGATATCTGGAACGAGGGTCCCGACATCCTCGCCGCGGCTGCGCGCACCTGCCAACCGCTGATGGCTGCGCTCGACACCTGGGGCGAGGTGACCTTCGACTACACAAGCACCGATACGCCCGACTACGTTCCCACACCAACGCCGGCGTAGGGGCAGAACGCATGAGACTCACGCAGGGAACGTTCTCGTTCCTCCCCGACCTGACCGACGACCAGATCCGCGCCCAGATCGAGTACTGCCTCGAGCAGGGATGGGCCATGTCGATCGAGTACACCGATGACCCGCATCCGCGCAATACGTACTGGGAGATGCACGGCAACCCGATGTTCGACCTGCACGACGCGGCCGGCGTGATGGTCGAGCTCGTCGATGCGAGGGCGACCTTCCCGCGCCACTACATCAAGGTCAACGCCTTCGACTCGACGAAGGGCATCGAGTCGCTGCGCCTGTCGTTCATCGTCCACCGCCCCGATCCCGAACCCGGTTTCACGCTGGAGCGCCACGAGGTCGAGGGGCGCCACATCCGCTACACGGTCCGCTCCTATGCCACCGACCGGCCGCAGGGCGAGCGCTACCCGTGACCGATACCGCGGCAGAGCTCGATCTCGATGGCGCACTCGCCGAGACGCGGGTCGAGGAGCTGCTCACCACGCTCGACACCGAGCTCGTGGGCCTCGTCCCGGTGAAAACGCGCATCCGCGAGATCGCGGCGCTGCTGCTCATCGAGAAGCTGCGGGCGCAGGCAGCTCTGTCGGCCGGACCGCCATCGCTGCACATGAGCTTCACCGGCAACCCCGGCACCGGCAAGACCACGGTCGCCTTGCGCATGGCCGAGATCCTTCATCGGCTGGGCTACGTGCGCAAGGGCCACCTGGTGGCCGTCACGCGCGACGACCTGGTGGGCCAGTACATCGGCCATACCGCGCCGAAGACGAAGGAGGTGCTGAAGCGGGCGATGGGCGGCGTGCTGTTCATCGACGAGGCCTACTTCCTGTATCGGCCCGAGAACGAGCGCGACTACGGCCAGGAGGCCATTGAGATCCTGCTCCAGGTCATGGAGAACCAGCGCGACGACCTGGTGGTCATCCTGGCGGGCTACAAGGACCGGATGGGACGCTTCTTCGCCAGCAACCCCGGCATGAGCTCGCGGATCGCGCACCACGTGGACTTCCCCGACTACGCTCCCGAGGAGCTCGAGGCCATCGCGGGGCTGATGCTCGGCTCCATGCAGTACCGCCTGTCGGCCGATGCCGAGCGGGCATTCGCCGACTACATCGCGCGACGGCGCAGCCAGCCGAACTTCGCCAATGCGCGCTCGATTCGCAACGCCCTCGACCGGGCGCGCCTGCGCCAAGCCAACCGGCTCGTTGCGCGTCGGGGTTCCACCCTTAGCCGCGACGACCTCATGACCATCGAGGCCGATGACATCCTGATCAGCCGCGTCTTCAACGAGGACGCCGATGAAGCACGGGCGCCCGTGGGCTCATGACCCAGGAACAGACGCTCACCGAGTTCCTCATCGCCGAGCAGCGACGGGTCCCGGGTGCAACCGGCAACTTCACGGCGCTCGTCAACGACATCCGGCTGGCGTGCAAGCGAATCGCCAATCTCGTCGGCAAGGGATCGCTGGCGGACCTGGCAGGCAAGGCCGGGAGCGTCAACGTCCAGGGCGAGGATCAGGCAAAGCTCGATATCGTCGCGAACCGAATCTTCATCGAGATCCACGAGCGTGCTGGCACGCTGGCGGGGATGGTCTCCGAGGAGCTCGAAGACGTGTGGCAGATTCCTGAGCATTCGCGAGGTGCCTACCTGCTGGCTTTCGATCCGCTCGACGGCTCGTCGAACATCGACGTCAACGTCTCAGTCGGCTCTATCTTCTCCGTGCTGCCCAATCCCGACCCGGCGGCCGAGATGGGACCGGCAGCGTTTCTCCAGCCCGGCGAGCGACAGGTCTGCGCTGGCTACGCGATCTACGGGCCTACGACGATGCTCGTCATCTCGTTCGGACACGGTGTCCATGGCTTCACGCTGGACCGCGAGATCGGCGAATTCGTGCTGACCCACCCGAACGTGCGCATTCCCGACGGAGCCAGCGAGTTCGCCATCAACTCCTCGAACTCGCGGTTCTGGGAGCCAGCCATCACGCGCTACGTGGACGAGTGCCTGGCCGGCAGCACGGGCCCCCGCGGCCGCGACTTCAACATGCGCTGGATCGCTTCGCTCGTGGCCGAAGCACATCGTATTCTCCTGCGCGGCGGTGTTTTCCTCTATCCGCGCGATGACCGCGCTACGGCACGCAGCGGGAAGCTGCGGCTCCTGTACGAGGCGAACCCGATCGGCTTCCTCATCGAGCAGGCCGGCGGCCGCGCCAGCACGGGCGACCGCCCCGTCCTCGAGCTTCGGCCGACCAGCATCCATCAACGGACCGGCTTGGTCTTCGGATCGCGCACCGAGGTGGAAATAATCGAGCGGTACCACCGCGACCACAACGTCAGACGGTTCGACGCGCCGCTGTTCGGCTCGCGCGGCCTGTTCCGCGGCGCGGGATAGCACGGGAGCTTCACAGTGTCGACACTGCATCCGATCATCGCCGTCACCGGGTCATCCGGCGCCGGGACGACATCGGTTTCCAAGACCTTCGGTCAGGTCTTCCGGCGTGAGCGGATCAACGCGGCGTTCGTTGAGGGCGACGCGTTCCATCGGTTCGATCGGAAGGAGATGGCCGAGCGCATCGCCGCAGAGGCGACCGAGGGCAACCACCAGTTCAGCCACTTCGGCCCGGAGGCGAACCTATTCGACGAGCTCGAGGGCTTCTTCCGCGATTACAGCGCCACTGGCACCGGAAAGATGCGGACGTACCTCCATGACGAGGACGAAGCAGCCTCACATGGCCAGCCGCCCGGAACGTTCACGCCCTGGGAGGAGGTTCCGCCGGGCACCGATCTGCTGTTCTACGAGGGGCTGCATGGCGCGGTGGCGACCGAGACGGTTGACGTCGCGCAACATCCGGACCTGCTCATCGGCGTCGTGCCGGTCATCAATCTCGAATGGATCCAGAAGATCCACCGGGACAAGGCGACGCGCGGCTACTCAGCCGAGGCGGTGACTGACACGATCCTGCGGCGCATGCCCGACTACCTGCGCTACATCTGCCCGCAGTTCACCCGAACCCACATCAACTTTCAGCGCGTGCCGGTGGTCGATACCTCCAACCCGTTCATCGCCCGCTTCATCCCGACCCTCGAGGAGAGCTTCCTGGTCATCCGCTTCCGCGATCCGCGGGGCATTGACTTCCCGTACCTGCTCTCGATGCTGCCCGACTCGTTCATGAGCCGCGCAAACACCATCGTTTGCCCCGGCGGCAAGATGGACCTTGCCATGCAGCTCATATTCACGCCGATGATCTGGCGACTGATCGAGGAGCGCGGACGAGCCCTTGGGCGAGTCCCGAAGGCCTAGGGTCCGCTGCCGCTCCCGTCCGGGGACAAGTCGACCACCGTGACGTTCCTGGCCGAGCCCTCCCGATTGGCCTTGACGCCCCAGACGACGATGCGGCGCGGCGTGATGCGGATGATGTCCGGGGAGAAGCCTTCGTGGATGAGATTCCCTCCAACCGGGAGGATCCGCGCTTCACCACGGATCTCGATCCCTCGTGGACGCCAGGGAGGAAGGATGTCGTCCACCAGGAACGTCACGCGTGAGTTGCGCTGCGCGTCTCGAAACTTCTTCGTGCGGGCCACGATCGGACCCCCCACGTCGATGACGTCGAGCTCCTCGTCGAACCGGAAGGCGACGGGAACCACGTGCGGCTGGCCATCAGCGCCGACCGTCGCGAGCCTTCCATGCTGCTGGCTCAGGAGAAACTCGATCTCCATCGGTTCAAACACGCTCACGTCCGGATCATCCTCAGCTTCTGGTCTTTCCACGCGGGCTCCACCCCGGGCAACCATGACCGAGGCTACCACCGCATACAGATGCTTCGCGCCGGCCCGATCGCTTCAGGTCGCATCGGTCGTGAGCTGGACCCATCTATCCATGGCGTCGAGCGTGTTCAGCGTCACGCTGCCCTTCTCGCTTGAGGGTGAAGATCGATCATTGCCCCTGCCGCGACAGCATCGGAGGCACCGGGTCAGGCAGGCGGAAGCGTCGGGCTTTCCTCGTCGATAGGCTCATCGCCACCGACACCGGTCCAGTCGCTGGGTCGGGATTCGCCGGACGGACGCCCGGTGGTCTCGTCAATATCCGTGGTTGGCCGATCACCCTCTTCGTTTCCGTGGGAGTGACCGTGCTCGCTGCCGCCGGTACCCTCGTGACCCTCGGGATTCATGTCCGTGTCTGACGTGCGGTCCATGGTGTGACGCCTCGTAGCCTGGCCGCGTCTGTCGCCTAAGCTGGCGACCGGAACGCCGCGCATGTGTCCTGTTCAAGCATCCGGCGTGCCAAGTCAGAGTGCCCATCCACGCTTCAATCGCCAACGGACCGCGTCCCCCAGCGAGGCCGTTGGCGGGCCAAGCTGACGCAACTCAAGCTCTCCCACTGGTGTCGCGAGCCGATAGTCGGTGTGCGGCCCCCGGTACCATCGCGCGGTGACCAATGCATTGAGATCACCGCCGAACTCCGCCCAGTCCGGACGCACCAAAACCTTCGCCGAACCGAGTGCGGACGTGGCGTCCGAGGCCAGTGACATCGCATGCGGCCGTCCCTGGATCACCACGACCGCCTGCGAATCCTTCCGCTCGACGATATCAAGGGCCAGGAGCGAGGCCGGCCCGCTCAATCGAGCGGTCCACAGGTCGGCCGGTCGTTCGTAGAGTTCCGCCGGCGAGCCGACCTGGACCAGGCGTCCTTCGCGCAGGACGCCGACGCGATCGGCCACGGCCAGTGCCTCCGTCACGTCATGCGTCGCCCACAGCGCAGCCGCGCCCGAGCGTCGCTGCTGATCGGCGATCTCGGCCACCAGCGCGGCTCTCAACGGCGCGTCGAGGTGCGCGGTCGGCTCATCGAGCAGGAGCAGCCGAGCCTCACGGGCCAACGCGCGCGCGACGCCGATCCGTTGCTGCTCGCCGCCGGAGAGCTCCGACGGCCTTCTCTCGGAGAGCGCCGCGACGCCCATCAGGTCAAGCAGGTCTGCCGCGCGACGCCTGGCGGCGCCGCGGTCGCTTCCGGAGCGCCGCAGCGGGTAGGCCACCGTGTCGAGCGCGGACAGGTGCGGCCACAAGGCGTAGTGTTGGAAGACCATGGCCACGCCTCGACGCTCGGGCGGCTCCTGGCTGCGTGGCGTTGCGATCATTCGCCCTTCCAGTCGAATCTCCCCACCGGATGGCGGCAGGAAGCCCGCCACCCCGTACAGGAGGCTGGACTTGCCCGAGCCCGAGGGCCCCAGCAGGACAACGCTCTCCCCGGCTTCCACGGTGAGCTCCACGCCGTGAAGCACCTCGGTGGCGCCATACGCGATGCGAAGGCCACTACATTCAAGCGCAAGACTCATGCGGTGAGGCTCGCCGACCACCAGCGCCGCAGCACGAACAGCGGAATCGCGCACAGCATGACGAGGAGCGTGAGCAACACGGATAGCGCGGTCGTGACCGTCGGGTCGCCGAGCTGCTGAACATTGAGGATGGCAACCGCGAGCGTCGCGCTGCTCGGTCCGTACAGGAGGATCGAGATCGTCACCTCGTGCAGGGCGAAGACGAAGACAAGCAGGCCGGCAGCGATGAGCGTCGGAGAGATCAGTGGCACTGTCACTGTCCGCAGGGCCGTGGGTCCATCGGCGCCGTGAATGCGGGCTGCGTGCACGGCGGACGCCGACAGCCGATCGAGAGCGGCCGCGATGGGGCGCGCCGCGAGCGCCCAGAGCTTGGCGACGTACGCAATCAGGATGATGAGCAGCGAGTCACGCAGGGAGCGCCCGAACGCGAGCAGCACCCCGATGGCGAGGACCGATCCGGGAACCGCGAACCCCAGCGACACGATTCCCGAGCCACGGCGCCGCCAACGCTGCCCCGGCGCGATTGCGACGGCCGCACCGAGTGCCACGCACGCCAGCGCGGTTCCGCCCGCGAGCAGCAGGCTGTTCACAAGCGCCGGCATCGTTCGACTATCGATGGCCCGCCCGAAATTGGCGAACGTGAGATTCTCGGGCAGCGGCGGCAACCCGACGGCCCGCGTCAGCGCCGTGAGGACGAGCGCCAGCAGTGGCACCACGACGGTGAGCACGATGAAGGTCCAGGTCAGCGCGATCGGCAGCCGGCCAGCCGGTCGCGTCGCTCCTCGGGGTCCGGCAATGGATCCGCGCTCCGTGCGTCGCGGCCCCAGGCGATCAGTGAGCACGACCACCAGCACGACAACGGCAACGAGCAGCAGGGCGAGCCCCAGCACTCGTTCGAACGCCGCGTCGGTGGACGAGAAGGCGAGGTCGCTGTAGATGCGCGTCGTCATCGTCGCGAAGCCGGCCGGACGACCGAGGACCGCCGGTGTCCCGAAGGTGTTCATGGTCGTGGCGAAGATGAGCCCGCCGGCCGCGGCAATGACCGGCCACAGAAGCGGCAACGTCACGGTCCGCAGTGCCATCGCGCCGTCCGCTCCGCTCATCCGCGCCGCGCGCTCAAGATCCGGTTCGGCGCGAGTCCGCATCCCCGCAACGATGAGCAGATAGGCCAGCGGGACCGCGCCCGACGCCAGGACGAGCACGATCCCCACGGGCCCATAGAGTCCGGGCAGCTCGACCCCGGTCAATCGGTCGATGAGCCCGGCCGGTCCGAACGCCCGCGTCCAGCCGAGGGCGCTGACGAAGTCGGGCACCAGCAGTGGCAGCAGGATGCCCGCCAGCAGAAAGGAACGGCTTGGAACCCGGGCATGCTCGGTGAGCAGGGCGAGGGCGAATCCACCCGTCACCGCCAGCGCCGTGACCGTCAGCGCGACCAACAGGCTGTTGCGGATGGCATCGACGCCCTCGGGACCGAGCGCGGCAATGAATGGCGCCGTACCACTCCCGAGCGCTTCGATGGCCAAGCGGGTGAGCGGCCAGGCGATGACCACCCCGAAAATAGCCGCAACGGCGAGGAGCGCGAGCACGCGCCCCGCGCCCATGCGCCTCACCGAGTCATCCACCGAAGATCGCGCGATACTCCATCAAGAGTTCCTCCTGGCGGTCGAACACTTCATCCCAGTCGGGGCTGACCTGCTCACCCTCGATCGGTGGCCCCTCGACATCGTCGCGAATCGGCTGCCAACCGGTCGAGGCGATCGCCTCCTGAGCCTCTCGTGTCAGGAGGAAGTTCGCAAAGTGCTGCCCGTTGACCAACTGCTCGGCATCGGCGAAGACCGCGACCGGGCTGTAGAGTGCAATGGCGCCGGACGCTGGCCAGGCGATCTCGATCGGCGAGCCCTGCGCGATCGCGTCACGCGCGGACTTGTCGAGTGTCATCCCGGCCACGAAGCGCCCTTCGGCCACGCCAGTCAGCACCTCGGCCACGGCCTGCACCTGAACGGCACCGTTCTCCGCCAGGTCCTCGTAGTACTCGATGCCGAAGTCCGGGTTCGACTCGAAGTAGGCCAACACAGCGAACGCCGAGCCAGCAAACCCTGGATCGGGAATGCCGACACCGTCAGCGTAGGCGGGATCGGTCAGATCGGCCCAGTCGGTCGGAGGATCGGCCATCTCGGCTGCATGCACGATGAGCATGTTGAGCAGACGGGTGCCCCAGAACGTATCGGTCTGATACTCCTCGGGGACCGATGCCGCCTCTGGCGGCGACCAGGCCGCCAACAGATCCTGCGCTGCGTACGACTGGACCGACAGCGGATCGGTGCCCCACAGCACATCACCGCCGATCTGCCCATCGCGGAGCTCGGCCGCAATGCGAGCATCAAGCTCGCCGGTCGGAGCGCGGAAGACCTCGACCGTGACATCAGGGGCCGCCTCGGCATAGGCGGCAAGCACCGCGTCAACGGTGTCCTGGGTAACGGAAGTGTAGACGCGGACGGTGCCTGACGGCTCGGGCAGCGTGCTCGCGGGGGTCGAGGTGCTCGCTGTGGCCGTCTCCGGCGCTTCGCTCGTGGCGGGTGGAGCAGAGGGAGATGAGGCCGGGCTGGTGCTGCACGCTGCGAGCAGCACGCCAGCGGCGAGGACAGAGATCACGCGTCGCGGTGCGCGGACAACCGTATCGGTCATTGGGAGCATGCCTCCTGCATCAAGCGGAAGTCCTGGGCCATGAAGGGCCGGCTTCCTCGCCTAGTGCCGCCTGGGCTGAGAACCTCCGGGTTGCACCTCCTCGTGTTTCAAGGGGTCACGACAGGACGACGGCGGCCGCAGGGCGCGAGACGCGTCGATTCGTGACGTCAAGCTCGAGCATCGAGTAGCGGCGCAGGTTGACAAGCTGCCGCCGGCTCAGCCGATCACATACCCAGTCCCAGTGCAGCGACACGTAGTCCCCCGGCGCCAGTTGCGCCGCCAGGCCGATGCCGCCGATCCCGCGCGTGACCGTTTCCGACCGATACTCACCAAGGCCGAGCGATGTGCCGTCCCAGGTGAGCGGCTGCGAGATGACCTCCGCACGGTCGCCGTCGACACTCAAGACTTTTCCCCACCGGATGCGGCATCGGTCAAGCACGTGGAGGGGGTGTTCCGACCGTTCGCCGCGCAGGAGCCCGACCCAGGGGTAGATGCCGAAGACGTGGAAGCTATGGGTCGGAAGTGCGCCGGCCGGGATGGCCTCGGCCAGGTAGCCCCAGCTCTGTCCTACGCGCGTCTTGAATCGGTCGATCAAGGAGTTGCCGAAGCTCGTCATGTCGATGCGCGAGAGCAGCGAACTGCCGAGCCAATAGGCCTCGACCACGCGACGGTCCAGCGGGCTGCCGATCTTCGTCTCATGGGCGATCAGCTCGAGGTATGGCCACGCGCCGCTGAACCCTCGAGCAAGCTGTGCCAGGCCGGGGTCGACCATTCCCGCATTCGCGTACTCGAGCAAAGACTTGTGGTCGTCGGGACCGCAGTACCCCAGCTCGTTCGGCGGATACGCGTAGCGCGCGAACATCGTTGCGCCATCGCCCGCCCACGCAGGCGGGTCTGGAGAGGCAGTCGGCTTCGACGGAATCGCCAGCTGCACCGAGCCTGACTCCGGATTCATCGCTCCGCCTCCGCGGCGGTGGCGACGGATTCCTCGCGATCCCACGGATAGCGTTGACCGCCGGGCACGTCATCCTCTTCGCCGGGACCGATGTCAAGCAGTACATCGACCGAATCGGCGGCTTCCTCCGGCGTCATCGTCTGAAGCGCAAAGCCCAGGTGGATGAGGACCCAGTCTCCGACCGCGATCGGCTCGGGAAGCAGTCCGATGTTGATATCGCGGTTGACGCCCTGCACGTCAACGCTGACGAGGTCCGGATGAGCGGCATCCATCGCCACGACCTGACCGGCGATTCCCAGGCACATATGCGCGTCCTCTAGCCCGTGCTGACGGCTGCCGCCGACGGCGAAAACTCGAGCGCTTCGAGCGTCAGCTCGTCTCCCTCCACCGTGACGACTTCAAGCGTCGCATCCGCGAGCTCGGTCCCCATGGTGAGGACCTGGAACGCCAGGTCGAGCTCCTCGCGATCGGTCTCGTGGTGGCCGCCGATACGAACGCGCACCTTTACGGCCGGCCGGCCGGCCGCGCGGTGCAAAGCCGCTTCGACGATCCCCTCGCAGAGTCCTGCCTCATGCATCCGCTTCCCCTACATCCGTCGCATGCGAAGGTAACGCGCGATGTCCGGCAACGTCATTACCAACATCAACGCGGCAATCGCGGCAAGCACGATCACCAGGATCAACCACCACTCCATGACCTCACCTCACTACGAACTTACATGCTCCGCATACGGAAGTACCGAGCGATGTCGGGCAGGGACGCTGCCACGCTTGCGAGCACCGCGACCGCGATGGCCGCCATCACGGTGAATCCAAAGATACGTGCCACGAATGCCATTGCCCCGATCTCCTACGCTTCTGTGGCCTGAGCGGCCGATGCCATGGGCCGCAGACGGCCCGGTTCGTTGACGAGCTCCAGCACTGCATCCACCGCGCCAGAGACGGCCGCGGCGACGACCGGGCTGAGGCCCATCTCTTCTTCCAGCGACGCCGGCTCACATCCGACCATGACGATGCGCAGGTCGGTCCTGCCGAGCATGCGCAGCTGGGCGATGACCTGCTGCGGGTCCATGCTGTGGGCATCCGCCGGCGCGTCGGCGACGCTGCTCGCATCGATCTCCATGAGGTAGAGCGTGCCGGGCTCGCCGCCCTGTGGCGTTGCATCGACGAGCACGAGTGCCTCATAGTCGTCGAGCAGCTCGAAGGCGAGATGGATGCCCCGGATTCCGAAGTCGCGCACGGTCACGTCCTCGGGTACGTTTCGCTCCGCGAGGGCGCGCGCGACCTCGCACCCGAAGGCATCGTCGCCGTTGAAGATGTTGCCGATGCCGGCGACCAGGACGCGTTTGTTCATTGCGTCACCCCGATCGCAAGCTCGAGCTCGGTCGGGCGAAAGTAGAGGAAGCGTCCCACCCAAGCATGCTCCTCCGAGGCAGGATCATCGACGAGAATGATCGCCACGTACGACTCCTCTTCGAGCGTCTCCCACACGCCCTCGATGCGTCCGATGCGTCCGGCCAGGAACATGTCCATGCTGTCGCCGCGCGGCCCCGGCACGAGACGCACCAAGGCGCCACGGCCGACCTGCTCGCCACCGATCTCCACGGTGGCAGTGTGTGGGTCCACGCGTGCCTCCGGCTCCCAGAATGGCGCGTCCGGGCTGAATGGATCGGCGAATGGTGAAGGAGCGGGCTCCGCGGCCGGTTGCGGCATCGGGCGCAGCATGCGCACGGCACCGTGGAGCTTATCGAGTAGCTCGGGCGGCAGGTCGTCGCTGCGGTCAATGATCGCGGCGGCGCGCGGATCGGTGGCGCGCGCCTCGCGCTTCTCCTCATCGGTCATGGTCATGATCCGCAGCGTGAGAATCTCGTCGATCTCGGTCGCGTCGAACAGGTCGCCGGGGCTCTCCGGTGCGATCTCGGGCTGGTCGTACAGGATGATCGGCGAAGCGAGCATGGTGCGACCGTCCGTCCCCACCAGCACTGGCCACAGGTTGTGCTGCTTGCAGCTTGCAACGGCGTCGGACGATGCGGCCGGCGGCTCCAGCAGCGAAATGAAACGGCCGTCGCTGACGGCCAGCAGGAGGTGCGCCCCGAGCATTGCGCGACGCGTGGCCTCGTCCCGGTCGGATCCGTTTTCCCACGGAGCGTCGTTGGTGACCGCGACCCGGACCCGCAGGAAGCGGTCTTCCCGCCTCGCGCTCATCGCGATCGTGCCTGTCAGCGGCCACCGGCGGCGGGTGATGGCGCCCTCGGATAACATTTCGCGCTCCTCGCCACCGGGAATCTCGAAGGGAACGCGCACGTCGCCTTCGAGCAACGCCTCGACGCTCTGCGACTCGACGTCGACGGTTCGCTCGACGGCCTCGTCCCACGGCAGATGCAGCGTGCCATCGACCGTCAGCGACGGGACGTCCGTTCCGTTCACATCCTCCAGGCCACGCGCCTGGAGCTGGAGGAAGCGCAGACGGACCTCGAGGTAGGCCGAGCCATCGGGCTCGATGAGCACCTCCGTCCACGCATCGGGCCGCTCGGACGAACTGGCCGCCTCCGCGTAGCCGGACGGCACGAGGACGCCGAATTGCCAGCGCACCTGGTTCTTGCGCGCCGAGGCACGGTACGGGTAGAGCAGGTAGCCCTCCCACAGGACCACGTCCGCGATGCGCTGACCATCGGCGAAGCTCATACCGGCTCAGGCTCCGACACCGCGTCGAGCAGTGAGTCGACGGCCTCGTCCCAGGTCGTGAGCACGCGGCGCCCGCGGTACTGATGAAGCGCGTCGAACGTGTCGCGTCGCAGCCGGATCCAGGCGCTGTCGGGGAAATAGGCATCCATCATGGCGCGCCACACCGAGACGGGCAGCCGGTAGGCTGCCTCGTGGTGCCACGGCACCTGGTCGATGCTGAAGCCGGTCCCGCGCCGCTCGAACACGGTGCCCGAGAAGAGAAACAGGAGCGGAATCTCGCCGCCGTCAAGCGAGTGGAAGTACTTGGCCGCGACCACCTCGAAATCGTAGGTGCATGCGATCGGCAAGTCGACCTCGGTCGAGCCCGAGAAGGCGGGCACGACGAGCGAGGCGTTGGTCCACAGCAGCGTGCGCAGGGTGTCACCCCAGCGCGCGGGCTCGCCGAAGACCTCGAGCAGGCGATCCTCCTCGGCCCCGTCGTATCGGCGTCGGCGGGGCTCGATCTGGATCTGCGCCCGCAGCGCGATGGTGCCGATCTGCTGTCCGCTGTCCTCGCTGATGCGTAGACGCAGGATCAAGGTCGGGACCACGGCATACGGTTCGTGACGAGCGCCGATGACCTCGAATCGCAGCTCGCTCATGAGACGGACCGTTGAACGGGCCGGCTCGTTTCATCCAGCCCGGCAAAGAAGGCGTCGATCGCCTCGCGCGCCTCCGTCCCGCCATCGAAACCGCGCCATGTCTGACGAATGATTCCGGTCAGTTCGTAGGCGACGTCGATCGGCACGAGGTAGCACGACTGTCCGTCGGTCTCGCGCCTCACCAGGAGGGCTTCCACGTCGGGCAGCATGCCGGCCAGCATCGGATTGGCGGCCACCAGCTCGTCCCACAGCTCCAGCGGCAGCTCGGACTCGGTGGCTCCGGCCGGGCTGGGATAAAAGGCCACGGTCCGGTCCTGCACCGAGTTCACGAAAAAGAAGGCGATGCCCACCGGGATCTGGAGCGCCTCCCACTGGGCGCCGGACAGCGCGAAATCCGGATCGACCTGGCGCCGATCCGGCACGGCCCGATATCGACTGCCCCCCGCTCCTTCGGCTGTGAACAGGAGGTAGCAGCCACGGCAGGTGCATACGAGAGAGCGCGTCTCGGTGTTGACCACGTGAGCATGGTCCTCGCGAATCGGTTCCGTACACATCTCGCACGCCTCGCCGGGCGCCGGGCGCTCACGGGGTTTCAGGAAACGCGCGAGCGTCGCGGCTCCCTGCGCCTGGCGCTCTGCAGCGGCATCGGCCTCACGCGCGCGCCGCGCCAGGCCTCCAATCCCGCCCACGGGACGCTGTCGCTGCTCGCCCTCCACCTTCTCAGGCCGTCGCGGCCGGCAGTGCCACCTGAACCTGGCCGGCATCGACGATCAGGGGCAGCGGATCGAGATGCAACCCCGCCCCGTCCGCCGATCGTCCGGCGAAGCGCAGGTCAAAGCGTGCCGCGCAGGACGGACAGGCGAGAATCTCTCCATCCAGCTGGCCGGCGGCGAGAGCCGCACCGCAACTGGCACAGACATTCCGGTACGCGTAGAGCGTCCCTTCCAGGCCGGCCACCAGCAGCGACTGTCCGGATGCGCTGATCGCGGTCAGTGCTCCGTTCACGACGACTGGAGAGATGCCAAGCTCGGTCCACTCCGGCGGCGGTGGCAGCACGCTCAGGCCGTCGATCTGCACCAGGGCAGGTCCGCTCGCGTACTCATTGTCGTGCTCGTCCTCGACCGCCTCCACCCGGGCGATCTCGGGCGCGGCCTCGAGGATCGCTCGCTGGAGCGCGTGATTCAGCGTGATGGACGACGACGGGCAGCCACTGCACGATCCTTCCATCCGCAACCGCACGACGTCGCCGTCGATGGCGTCCACCTGCACGCCACCGCCGTGCGAACCGAGGTACGGGCGGACCTTATCGATCGCGCGTGTCACCCTGGTCTCGAGATCGATCGGGTGCAGGTCATGCAGGACGAGCAGACTGGCGATGAGCTCATCGTCCGCCAACCGCTCGGGAAACGGGGCTCCGTTGTCCGGCAGCGCGGTGATCTCCATGATTCGCCGTAACCCGGCGCCGTACAGCTGCATCAGTAGCCGGACCAGCTCCTCGGCCGCGTCCGCGAGGTGCGGATCGGCCGAGGAACCGAAGTCGGCGAGGAGGGCCTCCAGACGTTCGCTGGTGACCCTCGGATCGACCGTGGTGGCCTGCATCCGTCAGCCAATCACGAGCTGTTCAGGGTTCGGCATTCCCGCCGGGGAATGCCGCCGCTCGACCACGTGCCCCTTTCCGAGGTACATGTGCACGCCGCATGGGAGACAGGGATCGAAGCTGCGCACGGTACGCATGATGTCGATGCCCTTGAAGTTGGCCAGATCGTTGTCCTCGAAGATCGGCGTGTTCATCACGGCGTCCTCGTATGGCCCGGGCGTGCCGTACGTGTCACGCGGATTGGCGTTCCACGGCGTCGGCGGATACGGGTGGTAGTTGGCGATCTTGCCGTCGCGGATGACCATGTGGTGGCTCAGCACGCCGCGCACGGCCTCGGTGAAGCCGACGCCGATGCCCTCATCGGGCACCTTGAACTCGTTCCAGGTCTTGGTATGGCCGGCACGAACCTCTTCGAGCGCTCGCTCGATGAAGTAGAGCGCGCATCCGGCGGCGTAGGCCTGGAAGTACGTCCGGGCGCGGTTGCGCTCGATGGTGTTGCTCCACTGCGGGATCTTCCACTCGTAGCTCGTCTCGGGCATGGAGATCGTTCGCGGCAGGTTGATCTGCACGCTGTTTCCGGTCGCCTTGACGTACCCGATGTCAACCAGACCCGAGAGGGCGGTCGACCACAGGCGCGCGAGCGGTCCGCCGCCAGTGTCCAGCGCCAAGTGATCGGTCCCGTCGAACCAGCGTGGGCTCATGACCCACGTGTACTTGTCATCGAAGTCGCGCTTCTGCGGACGCGGGATGGTGTGCTGGTTCCACGGATGCCGCATGTCGACCGGGTTCCCCAGCGGGTCCTTGTCGACGAACTTCTCCTGGTCGACCCAGTCCTCGTAGAACGAGGAGCCGAGCAGGATGCGGATGCCGAGGTTGATCTTGACGAGGTCGTTCGTGACGAGCTTGCCGTCGACCACGATGCCGGGGGTCACGTACATGGCGCGACCCCACTCGGTCATGTCCTTGTACTGGAAGTTGCAGACCTCCGGATTCTGGAAGCTGCCCCAGCAGTTGAGAAGGATACGGCGATTGCCGACCTGCTCGTACCCAGGAAGGGCCTCGTAGAAGAAGTCGAACAGGTCGTCGTGCAGCGGCACGACGCGCTTCATGAACTCCACGTAGCGCATGAGCCGCGTGAGGTAGTCGGTAAAGAGCTGGATGGTGGCGACCGTGCCGACACCGCCCGGATAGAGCGTTGACGGATGGACGTGGCGCCCCTCCATCAGGCAGAACATCTCGCGCGTCAGCCGGCTCATGACGAGCGCTTCCTTGTAGAAGTCGCCCTCCAGCGGGTTGAGCGAGCGCATGATGTCGCCGATGGTGCGGTAGCCGTGGATCGACGCGTTCGGCGCCTCGGTCTTGTTGGCGAGATCAAGGACGCCGGGGTTCGTCTCGGCGACCATTCGCTCGCAGTAATCGACCCCGACCAGGTTCTCCTGGAAGATGTTGTGGTCGAACATGTACTCGGCGGCCTCGCCGAGGTTGATGATCCACTCCGCCAGGTACGGCGGCTGAACGCCGTACGCCATGTTCTGGGTGTAGACCGAACAGGTCGCGTGGTTATCGCCGCAGATGCCGCAGATACGGCTGGTGATGAAATGGGCGTCGCGCGGGTCCTTGCCCTTCATGAAGATCGAGTAGCCGCGGAAGATCGACGACGTGCTGTGGCACTCGACCACCTGCTTCTTGGCAAAGTCGATCTTCGTGTAGATGCCGAGGCTGCCGACGATGCGGGTGATCGGATCCCACGCCATCTCGACGAGGTTGCTGTCCTTCCCGGTGGAGTTGTAGGCCTTCTGCGCTACGGTCGTCATCGGTGAATCTCCTTCGCTCGTCGAGCCTACTGCCAGGACTTCTGATAGCCGGTGGTGAGCTTGTCGCCCGGGTGGCGCCACTTCGGCTCCTTGTCCACCGTTCGCATCGTCATGGTCCGCAGGCCGCGGATGACGCTTCCGTAGGCGCCGCTCGCCGCGGTGGAGACACGCGCGCCGGGTGGCTCGTCCATGAATGGCATGAACTTGTCGGGGAAGCCGGGCATGGTGCAGCCGATGCAGATTCCGCCGACATTGGGACAGCCGCCGACGCCGTTGATCCAACCGCGCTTCGGCACGTTGCATTTCACGACCGGCCCCCAACAGCCGATCTTGACCAGGCATTTCGGCGAGCCGTACTCGGTCGTGAAGTCACCCTGTTCGTAATACCCTGCGCGATCGCAGCCCTCATGCACCGTCTTGCCGAACAGCCAAGTCGGCCGCAGCGCATCGTCCAGCGGGATCATCGGCGCGGAGCCGGCCGCCTGGTAGAGGAGGTAGAGCAGCGTTTCCGAGAAGTTATCCGGATGGGTCGGGCAGCCCGGGATGCAGACGATCGGAATGCCGGCGCCCGTCCTGAAGTCCCAGCCGAGATAGTCCGGCACGCCCATGGCACCGGTCGGGTTGCCGGCCATGGCATGGATGCCACCGTACGTGGCGCAGGTGCCGGCTGCCACGATGGCAAGGGCCTTCGGCGCCAGGCGATCGAGCCACTCGTTCGTCGTGATCGGCTGTCCGGTCTCGGGATTCGTGCCGAAGCCCGACCAGTAGCCTTCGCCGTTGATCTTCTCGTTCGGGATCGACCCTTCGACCACCAGCACGAAGGGGTCGAGCTCGCCGCGCTCGGCCTTGAAGAACCACTCAATGAAGTCGTTGACGCCGCCGACCGGGCCATTGTCGTAGTCGATCAGGGGCCAGTGGACCGCGACCCTCGGGAGTCCCGGCAGGGCTCCGAGCACGATCTCCTCAATGCTCGGCTGAGTCGCGGCGGTCAATGCCACCGAGTCGCCGTCGCAGCTCAATCCCGCGTTGATCCACAGGACATGGACCAACGGAGCTTCATCCCTGGTTGCGGTTCCTTCCACCTGGCCAAAGGTCGTCATAGGGTTTCTCCTTCCCATGCGGGCTCGATACCGGCGACAGCTGTCTCGGAGTGCAACGAGGACGAAGATGCCCAGCGCCTCCACCATCGAGGACCGTCGGAATCCCTCACCGGCTCGGCACGGATGGCGCAAAGGCGCAACGGGCTGACCGATCTGCTTCGGCGCCCGACGTGACGGGAATGACAAGGATGCTTTTGACGGAGTGACATCCGGTAGCTCATCCTGGTGAGAAGATAAGGCTACCGCGGTCGCTCGCAGCGGGTAACTGTCGAACGCAGGTAGCGGGTTCGGTTCCCGGTCCGCCGATCAGATCGTCTGGTTGGCGATGGCGAGGTGGTGCAGCGTCCAGTATTCGAGTGAGGCGCGTTCGGCGTCGGTCAGCACCTCGCAGACCCACCCCCAGTGCAAGCTGACCCAGTTGCCCACCGCCGCGGCGTCGGCGAAGCCGTACCCGTCCAACTGTCGCAGCGCGCGCTCCCGACGTGGCGCGCCGAACGCGAGCCTGCCCTCGTCCAATTCCAGCGGCGGGCGATCAACGACCAGCTCGCCGCCCTCGACGGCGACTACGCGGCCCCATGAGACGCGGCAGCCATCGAGCGTCTCCATCGAATGGCTCAGCTCGCCGACACGGGAGTGCACGTCGAGCACATGGAAGCTGTGATGAGGACGCGCTCCCGCCGGTGCCTTGCCGAGCACGATCTCGCGCATTCGGCCGTTCAATCGCGACCCAAAGCGGGCCAGCATGTCGTCGTACAGTTCGCGGACCTCCACCCGCTCGAGCAGCGAATTCCCGATCCAGTACGCGTCCACGACCCGCCGATCGAACGGGTCCGCAATGCTGTTCGCGCGCGCGATGAGCTCCAGGTAGGGCATCGCCCCCGTGAAGCGTCGCAGCAGTGGCGTGAGGCCGCCATCAGTTATGCCCTCGGTCGCGTACTGGAGCAGTGTGCGATTGTCGTCGCCACCGCAATACTGCAGCCGGTTCGGCATGAAGGCATAGCGCACGAAGCGCAGCGTACCGGCCAGCGGCGACGCAGATGGAGCCTCGATCATCGGCTCGCGTCCTCGAGCATCTGCTCCATCTCAGCATTGAAGCGCAGGAAGTCCTCGGCCTCGTCATTCGGGATGCGCTCGAGGGCCTGGCCCGCGTAGACCACCACGTACTCTCCGGCCTGGAGGTCCGGCATCGCCTCGACGCGGACCCAATGCTCCCGATCGATCTCCAGCACCCGCGCACGGTCCTCGCGCACCTCGAGCACTTTGTGCGGCACGGCTCGGCACATGGCGCTCAGGCCGCCCCGGCGCGGGCTGAGGCATGCGTCGGATGATGCCGTGCGGCGAGCTGACGGACCTGATCGACCACGGCGTCGAGAGCCGCGGCTACCGGCGCGCTGAGGCCCGCGCCAAGCTCCACGCTCATCGGCTGGCAGCCCACCAGGTACGACCGGCCAGGAAGGACGCCAAGCGCCCGTGCCAGGATCAGCACCTTCGACGGCACGGTGTGATGCATGTCGGCCAGCAACGCGCGACGCTGGTCCCCGTCGAGTTCGGAGAGCTCAGGAACGGTGATCTCGAGCACATGCAGCGAGCCTGGAGGCCCGTCACGATCAACGGCATCGAGCACGATGACCGTGTCGTATCGGTCCATGAGGTCCTGCACAAGACCGATGCCGGCGATGCCGGCTTCGACCACCGTCACGTCCGCGCCGAGATCCGCCTGCGCACAGCGCTGCGCGGCGAGAATTCCGAAGCCGTCGTCGCCGAGCAGCTCATTTCCCATTCCCGCGACGAGGACGCGATGTGTCGTTGTCATTCGGTGGCCGGCGGTGGATCGCCAATCTGGACCAGGGGCGACCGTCGCGCGGCCGCCTGGCGCACCTCGTCATCGCCGGGCGCCAGGTCGTAGAGGTCGAGCAACGCGCTCACGACCGAATCCTCGGTGAGCCGCTCGAGCATTCCCCTGCCGCCAAGCAGCCGGACTCGGTCGACGAAGCGGCTCAACCCCTGGCGGTGCAAGAGGTCGACGCCATCGAGGAGGGCCAGCACGCGGTCGCGGCTCTCGTCGGGCAACGTGTCGATCTCGGCGGCCCGCTCGGCTACCCACGACATGAGGTCGTCGAAGTCGTCAGGAGGCGCAGCGCTCGACCGCTGAGCAAGGAGAATGATCCGATCGCGCGGCGTGATGGGCACGACTGTCACGCCCCGGCCCACGAGGAGCCGTCGGGCTCACCCCCGAGGCAGTGGGTGCACGCGTCACGAGCGATCCCCACGCAATGCGGACAGTTCGGTGGACAGTCGCCGTGGGCGCTGCGCGTCAGGTCGGCAAACTCGTCCGCAAAGCGGCGACCGCCCTCGCGCGTGCCGGTTTCGGTGAGTCGGTACCGATCGTGATGCTCCTCGACCAGACCGTCGTCGACGAGCGTTACCAACTGCGACCGGATGAGGGCGACATCGGTGACGAGCAGCCGCTCGAGCTTGGGCAGATCAGGATCGGCGCCAGGATCCTCGCCGCGCAGCCAGTACATGGCCTGGAGGATGTCGTCACGACAACGGATCGCATCGAGCCCATCGGTCCGGGCGGCGTTCGTGGTCATCCGATCTCCACGGCCGATGCCGGGGCAACCGACGCGAGTTCACCAAATTCGGCGACGAGCCAGCTTTCGAGCTCCGCGGCACGTTGCTCGGCAACGGGGCTGAGCCCCTCGCCCCACCCGCTATCGACGGGCTCCAGCTCGATCACCGTCGTGTCCTTCGGAAGCAGTCCGAAGTGCGTGCCAATGACCAGGAGATTGTCGAGGCCGATGCTCCCGGTCACCGCTTCGGCCACGCACGCCTGCACCTCAGCGGTCGAATGGGCCGTGGCCGTCCATCGCGAGCGTCGCAGGTGGCCGGGCTCATCCCCTCGCTCGACTGCGGAGATCAACACGGCGCGATCGAAGCGGTCCGGGGCATCTCGCAGCCAATCCATGACCGTGATCGGGTTATAGCTGACATCCTCGATCGCGACGCTGGACGGCCAGGACCGACGACGCAGTCGTTCAACGAGGATCGCTCCAAACGAGAGGTCCCCGAGGAACGTATAGCCAACCCCGCCAACCAGGATCACGTCAGTCGACACCGCAGGCGCAGGTATTGATCTCACGGGTGACGACGCCCTCGTCGCTGTGGATATGGGTCGTGCACGGCATGCACGGGTCGAACGACCGAATCGCACGCAACACGTCGATGCCCTGGAAACCGCCATTCCCCGTCTCGAGAATCGGCGTGTTGAGCACCGCCTCCTCGTACTTTCCGGGGGTGTCCCATGGATCTCGCGGCGACGCGTTGATGGTCGACGGAGTGACGATCTGGTAGTTCGTGACGACGCCATCCTCGAGCTCGAGATGATGCGACAGGAACCCGCGACCGGCGCCCCAGAACCCGACGCCCAACTGGGTGCCACTCTTGGGAATCTCGAACTTCGTGCTCACCGCCGTCTGCCCGGCCTTCATGAGGTCGCTCGCCGCGGACCACAGGTTGAGCGCCACGAGCGACGTGTAGGCGACGGAGTAGGCACGACCTCGGTTGCGCTCGAAGGCATTCCACACGTCCGGAACCTTCCACTCCAGCTCCGTCTGCGGCAGCCGTCCGGCGGGAAGCAGCAACTTGAGCGAGTGCCCGGTCGACTCGATGTACGGGTTGGAAGGAATCTTCTGTGCCAGCGCCGTGTTCCACAGCCGTGCCGACGCCTCGGCGTCCATCGCCTGGCGGTCCCACCGCGGCGCCGTCGCCCAGGTGTACTTCTCACGCCAGCTGGTTGCCTGGGGCCGCGGCTTGGTGCTCTTGTTCCACGGATGGTACGGCGACAGCGGCGCGCCCAGCGGATCCGTCGCATGGCGCACCCCGTCGCCCGCCCACTCCTCGTAGAAGGAGTGCTCGACGAACTCCTCGAGTCCCAGGTTGATGTGCTGCAGGTTGGTCGTGACCTGCTTGCCGTCGATGATGACGCCGGGCGTCGCCCAGCGCTGCTCACCCCACGCGCCGCAGTTCTCGTAGGTCGCATCGTACGCGTCAGGGTCGTCCCACTGGCCGAGGTCGATCAGGTTGGCGCTCGTGCGGCCGACGTCGCGGTAGCGCGGATCGGCATCGTAGAAGAAGTCGCAGATATCGTCGTAGATGGCGACAACCCGCTTGGCGTAGTCGAAGAACCGTTGAATGCGAAGGTAGATCTCGTTCAGCGTCGAGAGGGTAACCGTGGCGCTGATGCCACCGGGCACGATCGTCTGCGGATGCGGATACTTTCCGCCGATGAGGACGTACGCCTCGCGCGCCACCCGCGTCATGCCAAGGGCCTCGAGGTAGAGGCTGCCCTCCAGCGGATTCAGGTCGCGCATGATGTCGGAGATCTTGCTGTAGCCATGCACGTTGCTGTGCGGCGCGGGCGTCTGCTCCGCTCGGCGATAGAGCTCGGGGTTCGTCTTCGAGACGATCGCCTCCGAGTAGTCCGGTCCCGCAAGCAGGAAAAGGTGGAGCGGGTTGTCATAGAGGTATTCGATGGCCAGGAGCAGGTTGCGCACGACCGTACCCAGTGGCGGCGGCTTGACGCCGCAGGCCATCTCGATCGCCAGTGCCGCAGCCGTGGAGTGAACGCCGCCGCAAACGCCACAGGCGCGACTCGTGATGAAGATGGCGTCGCGCGGGTCGCGGCCCATCATGATCACCTCGTAGCCACGGAACAGGGTGGCCACGCTGCGCGCCTCGATGACCTTGCGCGCCTGACTATCGACAACGGTATGGAACGCGAGCGCGCCGGCGACGCGGGTGACCGGGTCGAAGTTCTTCTGCTCGATGTG
>JACDHU010000082.1 GCA_013820865.1 Chloroflexota bacterium | reverse complement strand
TGTCTGTCGATCGCTTCGGACGCCGTCCTCCATCTCCCCGATCGCGGCGTCGTCGAGGCCACCTTCGGATTGTCATCGGCCTTGTAGAGGTAAGGAGTCACGGAGCCCGCCAGGACGGCCTTCGCGATGCGATCCTCGCCGTCGGTACCGATGTAGCGCGCGACTTCGCCGCCGCCCATCGAGAACCCAACCAGCGTGACCTCGTCGAGCTCGAGCGTGTCGAGGACGGCCTTCAGGTCATCGGCGAACGTGTCGTAGTCGTAGCCACCTGAGGGCTGCGACGAGTCTCCGAACCCGCGTCGGTCATACGCGATCACCCGGTACCCGGCTTCCACCAGCGCCGGCACCTGGTGCTCCCATGACTTGCCGCTGAGTGGCCATCCGTGGATGAGGACCACGGGCGCGCCCGTGCCATGCTCTTCGTAATGGAGTTCGATTGAGTTGGCGGCGTCGGTGCCGACGGGAATGCGAGGCATGAAGAGCGTGCTCCTTGGGTGCTTTGGCTTGGTGACGGGTCGTTGCTTGCGTGAGCAAGCAAGACGGCTGCCAGCGCCGATCCCGCCTGGGCATCACGTCGCGTCCAGTGTCGGCGGCGCACACGGTCTGGGGCTGCCAGGTACCAATCACCGTCTGCGCAGGTACGGACGGGGGCTGAAGGACGACGCGGAGGCTAACACCTCACGCTCAGTTTGACGGACCGACGGCCGCGGAGGGCATCCTGGGCCCAGCCTAAGCCGATCCCAGTTGGTGGGTGGCTAAGTAGCAATGTCCTTGGTGTGGGCCGATCATGCCGATGCGTCGTGGCACGCATGGTCGAGCGGCCAATCGGCCTTTCGCGTCGCGCTTCGACTCGATGATGTCGAGGGCCTCCGTCCGGGAACCCTGCGTCCAGACAGCGCTTCTGGCCGATCTGCCGTCCGACAACCGGTGCAGGAGGCGTCGCTCGAGCGGGTCCTCTTCGGCGCGCTGCCGGGCGGCGGTCACGTCGCCGTTCGCACCCATCGGGCACCAGATACGCGATTCCGCATGTCATGAACCCGCGCCGACGTTGTCGTCATGGCCGTGTGGGACAACGGCACGCGCTCACGACACGAAGTTGCTGACGACCTCTGGCTTATTACGTTGCGTGACTTCCCAAGTGTCGAGGCGCCAGCGCGTCGGGGTTAGTGGGCCGAATCGAGGTCGGCCCGGCGGGCCGGCACGTTTGTGCGCGGAGTCCAGCTCAGGGCTAGCGGTTGCCGAGGGTCCCCGTGATCCGCGCGACCCGCACCGCATGACTCAGGGCTAGCAGCGAGAGCGGAATCAGGATGGCGTTGAATCCTGCGAGGACCGCGATATCGACCCACACGTCCGCGAGGCCGCCACCGGCCAGCACGAGCTGACGAACGCCTCGCATGCCGTAGAAGGCCGGGATCGTATGGGAGACGGCCTGCAGCCATTCGGGCAGGACCGATATGGGGAAGATGGCCCCGGCGAGCGCATTCGACGCCTGCATCACGATGGCCGAGAAGGGATCGCCGCGCTTCGTGAGAATGATGATCGCCGCCGACCCGATGCCGATCGCCGCGAACGTCCCGAGGGTGAGCAGCATGAGCAGCACGGTCAGCGGGATCGCGCTGACGGGGATGGTGAATCCGCCGAGCAGCCAGCCGAAGAGCAGGTAGACGGCCGCCTGCACGCTGGCCAACAGCAGCGGCACGGTCAACGTTCCGCCCATGAGGGTCGGCAGACGCACGCGGCTCGCCAGCAGGATCTCGAATGTCCCGCCGGTCTGGGCGGCGGCGATGCTGCGGCCGAACGCCGTGACGCACACCTGGGAGTACGCCATCACGACGAGCCCGATGAGCGCGAACTCGAAGTAGCCACCCTCCCATTGCGCGAGCTGGTCGCTGTCGCCGACCAGGCGGCCAAGGAAGTAGAAGGTCAGCACCGACATCAGGATTCCGAACAGCGCGGTCGCCAGCTGGAAGTGGTAGCTCAGCTCGATGATCAGGTCGCGCCGAGTCAGCGCCCCGAGGTGGTTCAGCACGGATCTCATTGCCGCGCGCGCGCTTCTCGTTCGAGGAGGTCCGACAGAGCCTGCGCGGCAGCTCCCTGCGACGGCCCGAGGTCAGCCGGTGCACCGCTGAATGCCACGCGCCCCGCGATGATCGCGACGATGCGGGTGGAGACGTTCACCACCTCGTCCAGCCGATGGTTCGAGAACAGGACCGCGCGACCCTCGTCGGCCAGGCCACGGAACATCCGCATCGCGTCCCGGCTCGCCACCGGGTCGAGGCTGCGGGTCGGCTCGTCCAGGATGATGAGTGGGGGGTCGCCCATCATGGCCCGACAGATCGACAGGCGTGCCTTCATGCCCGCCGAATACCCGAAGATGAGCTTGTCCCGGCCGGCGAGGCCGAGCAGCTCGAGCAGCTCTCCCGCGCGCTTCCGCGACGCCGCCCTCGACAGGTTGGCCAGGCGACCGTACAGCTCGAGGTTCTGCCGGCCGGTGAGGCGGTCGTAGAGACCCTGGTCGCCTTCCAGGACAAGCCCCAGCCGCTGGCGAACCTGCGTCGACTGGCGGGTAGCATCCCAGCCGTCCACCAGGACACGCCCGGTCGTCGGATGCAGCAGGGTCGAGATGAGTTTGATCAGCGTCGTCTTGCCCGCCCCGTTGGGGCCCACCAGACCTACGACCTCCCCGCGCTCGACACCGAGGCTCACGCCGGCCAGCGCGGTGACCGGCTGGCTCACCGCGGTGCGAACGAGCGGGCGGAGCCAGCCCGGGGGTGGCCGGTAGATCTTGCTGACGTCCGCCACCTCGAGCATTGGCGTCACGCTGCTGCAGGCGGTATTGTGGGACTCATGAGCGCGTCGACCACCAATGACGAAGATCTCTTCGGGCGCAGCGTAGCGGCCTCCCCGGATGCATTGATGCAGCAGCTGCCGGACGACGAGCTCATCTTCCTCAACCTGCGCACGGAATCCTACTTCGCCCTGGAGTCGACGGGGGCATGCATGTATCGCGCGCTCATCGAATCACCGACCATCGAGAAGGCCCATGAGCGCCTGACGAGCGAATTTGACGCTGCGCCTGAACAGCTTCGGAACGACCTGCTCGTCCTCGTGCACCGCCTGGTCGACCAGGGCCTCCTCGAGCTGAGCGGTTGATCACGAACTGACGCGCCCGGCCGCGCCGTGGACCGCGGTCTCGACCGGAGAGATGGTCAGGCCCGAACCTCCCGTGAGTGCCGACCAACGGTAGCGTAGTCGGATCCGATCGCCGGAACGTACCTGGACCGGTGGCTCGACAGTGACCGCGTTGCGCCAGCTCGTGTCCTCGGCGGATGCCATCGGATCTGACGTGAGAGTGATGCCTCCGCCGAGCTCGGCATCGAAGTGCAGCGTGCCGCCGTCGAACCGCCCGGACTCGGTGATGGGCGTCACGGATTCGGCATCGATCGTCGTGGTCGACACCGATCGAAGGTCGATATCGGCGAGCACCTGAGGGCGGCACAGCCGCGTCCACGCGCGGGCGGTGTCCGCCGACACCCAGCGCCCGTCCAGGCGACGCTCCTTCAGGAGCAGCGCGTCGAAACTGAAGCCGTAGCGCTCCTCCCAGCGCCGCACGGCCGCCTCGCTGTAGACGCGCCGAGCGATCCATTCGTCCGGGATCTCAACGGCGACCCCGATGATGCGCAGGCGTTCCGGCACGACTCGCGCGCCCGGCTTCAGCAGTCGATGCGAGGCGTCGCGAATCGTCTCGAGAATCCGTTCGCCGAGGGGATCGTTTCCGATGGTCTCGCTGATGAGGACGTCCGCACGCTCCGGGATCGAGACGGTCGTCGACCATCCCCGGATGATGGTGATGCGGTCGGCGTACCCGTTCGCGGCAATGACCCACTGCGCGTGTTCCGCGATCGCGCCGGCCTCGATGGCGTACACGTGCTGCGCGCCTGCCCGCGCCGCGGCCATGGCGAGGATGCCGGTACCGGTGCCGATCTCGACCACGACATCTCCGGGCCGCACAGTTCTCCCGACGGCCTCGACGAAGCGACCGGTGCGAACCGAGTCGTCAAGCATCGTGACGTGGTCGCCTGGATTGTCGAACGAGTACGAAGGAGGCGCCGGTTCCCTGGACGCATCCTCGACGTCTCGAACGATCCCGATCCGAACCATGTGTAGGGCCACGCTGGTCCGGTCGATCCACTCCTGCGCGCCGGCCGCGGGCTCGGCCGCCAGCTCACGAAGGCTCGTGGGCTGGCTGAAGCGCTGCAGGAGACTGACGCCTACGTAGCCGCAGTCGAGGGTCCCGGTCGGACCCTCGATGATCAGCGTGTTCGCGCCGGTCAGTTGCATGCGGACATCGGCCACCCGTCGGAGGCGGACGTCGGGGTGCAAGGGCGCCCGGCTCATTGACTCCTCTGTCATGTCGTGGTCATAGGCTCGCCTGTCCGAGTACACAATAGCCGGCCTTGAAGGGTGACTCGACGGCGACGATTGCCGCGGGTCGCCGTCCGCGACTATCGTAGCCGCCATGAGTGTCCGACCAGGCATCGTTCGGCATCTTCCCCGCGCCATCGCCCGGGCGCCGGCGCGTGTTCGTGATCTCTCACCGATGGAGCTGATCCTGCTGATCGCCACGCCGGCCGCGCTGCCCCTGATTGCGGCCGGTCTGCAGCGGTACGGGCTGGCGCGCGTTCAGTCGGCTCTCGGCCGCGACAGGCGGCACGCTGCTGCCGCTGACGTGGCCCGACAATGCGCCGAAGCCGGCCGGCTCGCCTGGATCGTCAAGGTCGGGGCGATGTACGGACTTTGGCCAGCCAACTGCCTCCAGCGCTCCGTTCTGCTGTGGTGGTATCTGCGCCAGCGAGGGATCGACGGGCAGGTGTGCATCGGTGTTCGCCGCGACCGTGCGACCAATGAGCTCGACTTCCACGCGTGGGTCGAGCATGGCGGGATGGTGCTCAACGATAGGTCGGACGTCCGCGACCAGTACGCGACATTCGACCGGGCGGTCGCGCCACGGACGGCCTCGTTTCGTTAGGCGGAGCCGCCGCCAACGTCGGCCTCGATGGCGGCCACGACGCGAGGGAGCTCCTCCAGACCCTCGGGCACACGGATCGTCGACACTGGGATGTCCGCCAAGAGCGTGGCGAAGAATCGCAGGCGATCCCCCTGCAGCCCATAGCGTACGACTTCGCTCCGGAGGAAGGACTCGCGAATGAGCGCCATCACCGCTTCACGAGGCCGAATTGACGTGATGTCGACGGCGGTCTCGGGGCCGGTCCCTCGAAAGGGAAGGTAGACCCGTCGCAGGATCGCCGGCTCGTAGCTGAAAGTGCCGACGCCATGGCCGACGGGGACGCGGAGCTTGGTCCGGTGGGCATCGACCGGCTCGAACCCCTCGTCCGTGCCGAAGAAGTGCCGCGCCTGAGCAGGCCACATGCGCAGCTGCGGGTACGCCGGCATGACCATCACGGCGCCGTCGCGTTCCTGGAGGGCAAGAAGGTCGTCACTGAGCAGGGGATGTCCTGCCGCCACGCAGGCCGCCGCGGTGGAGGTCTTGCCGGTGCCGCGCGAGCCCAGGAACGCGACCGCGGCCGGTCCAATGACGACGGCCGACCCATGGAGGGTGGGCGTGCCGATGCGTTCCAGCCAGAGCGACAGCACCATGCCGAACAGAGCGGTCTCGACGAGGGAACGATGGGCAGCAGCGTGAAGGTGGCAGGCGATGCGATCCGGCCAGCAATGAAAGTCCATGGCCCCGGTAATCCGGATGACGTCGCGATCGGGAAGGGCCCAGAACGTGAACTCGGGCCGGCCGTCAGACTGCTCTCCTTCGGTGTACGTGGGCTGGTGCGCCTCGAAGTCGACGTCATCCGGAGCTGACGCGCTGAGCGCGAACGTCAGATCTGCCTCGACATCGCTTGGTGGCAGGTTGACGGCGAGCGGCACATCGGTGCCCAGCGTGATTCCGTACACGCGGTAGCGGTTCGTAAGGCACCTCCTTGGGAGCGACGTCGGGGCGAGGACGAGGGGCCGGTATGATGCGCCAATGGCCGGGATCTGCGCGATTGCCTCGTTCGACGGATCCTTGATCCCGCGAACCGATATCGAAGCCATGATGGCGTCGGCGACTCACCGCGGTCGTGATGGCTCCGCCGTGTGGCGCGGGCCCGGCATCGCCATCGGCCACCTTGCCTCCCGTATCACTCCAGAGGATGAACTCGATCGTCAGCCGCTCGTTCGGGATCACCTGGTGCTGTCGGCGGACGCCCGGATCGACAACCGCGACGAGCTCGTGCCGCTCCTCGTGCGACTGGGATTCCTCGCGACCGAGCTCGACGAGACTCCGAGCTCGGAGATCATCCTGGCTGCCTATCGGTGCTGGGGTGACGACGCTCCGGCGAAGCTGATCGGTGACTTCGCCTTCGTGATCTGGGATGGGCGACGTCGCCGCCTGCTCGCCGCCCGCGATCCGATGGGAATGCGGCCGCTCGTCCACTGCCTCGGTGCCGCGCACCGGGTGGTCCTCGGCTCCGAGGTATCGCAGCTCCTCGCCGTTCCCGGCGTTCCGCGCACGATTGACGAACGCGGTATTGCGGCAACGATCGCCGGCCCGTACCTGTCGGCGGACGCAACCCTGTTCCAGGGCATCGGCCTGGTGGCGCCAGGGCACGCCCTGGCTGTTGACGGCAGAACCGTCCGAACGAGGAGATACTGGCAGCCCGATCCCGCGCGGCTGGAGGATCACGATGCCGCTGGCTGCGTGGCCGAGTTCCGGGAGAGCTACGCGCGTGCCGTCTCGGACCGGATCCGTGGCGTTGAGCCGGTGGGGATCTCGCTTTCCGGCGGTACGGACTCGGGCAGCATCGCCTCCACGGTGGGTTGGCTCATTCGAACCGGCCGGGCGACAGCCAGCCTTCGGGCCTATTCGTGGGGCTTCGCAACCCTGCCAGACAGCGACGAACGCTCGACCTCGGACCTGATCGTGGAGCACTACGGGTTTGGGGGTGTCACAGTCGAAGGCGATGATGCGTGGCCGCTCGCCGGGCTCCCGGCTCACGGTCCGGACCTCGATGACGCATGGTTCTGGCCCTACCAGGCGCTCATCGACCGAACGATCGGTCGAGCCGCCGAGGATGGCGTGCGCGTGCTCCTGGGTGGCGATCGCGGTGATGAGCTGCTGGGCGACTGGGTGTTCGACGAGGTCGGGCTCGCGCGAGCGGGGCGGGTTCGTGCCGCTATCCGCGACCTGCGGGTGGCGGGCTGGTCC
>JACDHU010000358.1 GCA_013820865.1 Chloroflexota bacterium | reverse complement strand
CGTTCGCTCTATCGCCGCGGTGACGGGCATTACGCGAGAGAACCGGGCTTGATCGGTCTCGCGCACGCTCAGACATCGACGGTTCACCGCACTTATGCCGGCTAGCGCCCACCCACACGGCATATGACCCAACGCGGAGCGGCGGCGCCGCCGTGACCATCCCGTTCTCGGACAACGTAGCCCTGTGGGCGCATTGGATGGCGTTCGGGCCGGATCGGTCTGGTACCCACGCTCGCGCCGAGCCCCGTACCCCCGATTCGTCCTGACAATGCGCGCAGTCGCGGACAGTATCCGAGCCAGGAGGCCAACGACGTGGATTCATCTGGCGGCGCGCCAGCTCACCTGGCGGTGAACCCAGGTTCGGTGGGACGCCGCGCGGAAGTCAGGCGCTGACGGCCTCGAGCTCCTTCTCAGCCTCGACCTGCGCGGCGGCCTCGGTCTCAGACGACACGGCCGCGAGATCGATCTCGACCTCGACGTCCTTACTGACCAACAGTCCGCCCTGCTCGAGCGCGACATTCCAAGTCAGGCCGAAGTCCTCGCGATTGATCTTCGTGGTCGCGTTGAACGCGGCGCGCTCGCCGCCCTGCATATTCGGCACGATCCCGCCGAACTCGGCGTCGAGCACGACCGGTCGGGTCTCGCCGCGAATGGTCAGGTCACCATGCATGGCGTAGCGATCGCCATCGGCGACGATCTTCGTGCTCGCGAAATCGATGGTCGGATGCGCATTGGTCTTGAGGAAGTCGTCAGAGACCAGGTGCTGGTCGCGAGCCTCCTGCCCGGTGTCGATCGACGCGGCATCGAGGCTGACGCGAACGCTCGAGCCCTCGCGGTTCTCGGGATCGAAGGAGAGGTCGAAGTCGCGGATCTTCATGCTGCCGCGGACGGTGGTGATCATCATGTGCTGTGCGCTAAAGGTGACGGCCGAGTGAGCTGGATCGAATGTCCAGATCATGGTACTGAGCTCCAATTATGCGGCGAACGCATGTTGTATGATTGATTGTGCAACTATAACACCAGACTCGTTGCTGACGCAATCATCCATTCGCCTTGGTGAACCGATGAACCAACAGATCACGCACCACGATCCTCGCCTTGCCGCCTGGCGTGCCTTCCTGCGCGCTCATGCCCGCGTCATCCGAGAGCTCGAGCGCGAGCTCACCGCCGAGCAAGATCTGGCATTGACCGATTACGACGTGCTCGTCCAGCTTTCCGTCGCCGATGAACGCCGGCTGCGGATGAGCGAGCTCGCCGATCGACTGCTGCTGTCTCGCTCGGGCGCCACCCGCCTGGTCGACCGCTTGGTGGCCGATGGGCTCGTCGAGCGGGTCACCTGCGAGGTCGACCGACGCGGCCAATGGGCCTCGTTGACCGATGCGGGCTACGAGCGCCTCCGACTCGCCTCCCCCACCCACCTGCGCGGCGTTGCAACGCACTTCCTCGACCGGCTCTCGGCCGAGGATCTCGCCTCACTCAAGCGGATGCTGGCTCCGGTGATCGCGAAGCGGTAGCATGGCGCCACACGCACGGGGATGGTGTCATGAGTCGTGTTTGGAAGTGGCTGAAATGGGGCCTGGCCGCGGCGTGGATCCTCGTCGCCGGAGCCTTCGGCGCCGCTGGCGGCCACGTCATCGTTGATCGCCGCGACATGTACGGGGACGACCCCGCCAACGATCCGTACTCGCCGGACTTCGATCCGTTCCGTAAGCCTCGCCGATAGCGTCAGCTTCCCGACCTCGCGGCATCGCGCTGGCCGCGGATCATTCCGGCGCGAGGATCATCCGGCGCGAGCTCCAGGAACCGATCGAACGCTGCGGTGGCCCGTGCCACATCCTGCTCGCCGCGCAGCGCGATGAGTCCGTCGAAGAAGGCAACTTCGACCGGATCGGCCTCGGCGAGGTCGGCGTACGAATCGTGGGCGGCCCGAGCGTTGGGGTAATCCCCGGCGCGCAGGTAGGCGCTCATGATTCGCTCGTAGGCATCGGCGCGCTGCGGCTCCAGCTCGACCAGCAGGCGCAGCGCGACCGCACCACGGACGAGATCATCCGGCGATGAGCCGGCGAGATAGGCGTCGGCGAGAGCGGAGAGGGTCTCCGGGTCGCCGGCATCCGACGCCAACGCGGCGAGCAGCTCCGCGATGCGGTCCTTGCGTGCGTCCTCCGCTGCCTGAGCATCGGCGAGGCTCTGGTTGACCACCGTCTGGT
>JACDHU010000081.1 GCA_013820865.1 Chloroflexota bacterium | reverse complement strand
AGCCGCGACGAGCCAACAATGTGGCCACCGGGGCGCCGAAGCCGACGAACGCCGGTGGGTTCGCGACGGGATCCGGGAGCAGCCAATCAAGGCTCGGGACGATCACTCTCGCATGGTAGCCGTGGCCGATGACGCGCCGCTTACCATTCGGTTACCGCGCTCGTCATGTCGCGTTGCGTGGTCGCGACACGCGGAGTCGAGAGTAGCGAGGGGTCGTGCTATGTGCGGACGGGGCGAGCCTTACGCTTCGCATCCCAGTCCTGCCAGGCCACGAGGATCTGGGCCGCGTTGAAGATCGACGAGTACGTCCCACTGAGCACACCCAGCAGCAATGCGAGGCCGAAGGTGCGGATCGTCGGCGGACCGAGAACCACGAGCGCGCCCAGCGTCACGGCCACGGTCACGGATGTGATGATTGATCGGCTCATCGTCTGAAGGATCGAGTGGTTGACGATGGCTCCGAATGTCTCTCCCGCATGCCGAATCCGATTCTCGCGGATGCGGTCAAATACGACGATCGTGTCGTGCACGCTGAAAGCGATGATCGTGAGCAGGGCAGTCACGAAGAGCGCGTCGAACTCCACGTTGAAGAAGAAGCCGAGGATCGCGAATGTACCGACCACGAGAATGACGTCGTGGAGCAGCGCCACGATGGCCGCCGTCCCGAAGCGGAACCCGAAGCGCATCCACAGGTAGCCAAGGAGGAAGATCTCGCCGATGATGATGAGGATAGCTGAGCTCCGGATGAGATCGGCGCCGATGATCGGGCCGACCGTCCGGACCAGGCGAGGCTCGCCCTCGCCGAACCGTGCCGCGAGGTCATCCTCGAGATCCGCGAACTCGGTGCCCTCGGCAATCGGGGCCTGTGTCGGCTCCACACTCTCGCTTGGCTCAGCCGATGCACTGGGCTCAGCCGATGCACTGGGCTCAGCCGATGCACTGGGCTCAGCCGATGCACTGGGCTCAGCCGATGCACTGGGCTCAGCACTGGCGCCATCGGTGGCAGACGCCGATGCGGACGGCGCCGGCGCATCGGTCTCTGCCGGGATGAGGTCGATCGGCTTGGTTCGAATGCGAAGGAAGTCATCGGGCAGGCTGGTCACCACGACGTCGTCATAGCCGAGGTCTGAGAGCGCATCGGTCATTTCGGCGGAAGTCGGCTCTTGCGCATAGCGGACCTCCCACTCGGTCCCGCCGGTGAAGTCGATCGACGGCTTCAGGCCGCCGATGAGGATGAAGAGCAGCCCCGGAATGGTGAGGATGGCGCTGACGGCGAACCACAGGTTGCGCTTGCCGACGATGTCATACATATCCCTAGCGCTCCACGTGGTAGAGCTCGAGCCGGCGGCCCCAGCTCGTTCGGGTGACGAAGCGCAGGAGCGTCCGCGTCACGGTGACGGCGCTGAGCATGCTCACCAGCACGCCGATGATCAGCACGAGCGCGAAGCCCTTGACCACGGTCGTGCCCTGCCAGTACAGCCAGCCCGCGACGAGGAGGGAGGCGACGTTCGAGTCCAGGATGCTCGACCAGGCGCGGTTGAAGCCGGCCTCGATGGCCGGTCCGAGCGTCTTGCCCGAGCGGATCTCCTCTTTCATGCGCTCGAAGATGAGGATGTTGGCGTCAACCGCCATGCCGATGGACAGGATGAATGCCGCCACACCGGCCAGCGTCAGCGTGACGCCGATGAGACGGAAGATCGCGTAGATGACCAGCGTGTAGAAGAGGAGCGCGAGCGCGGAAACAACGCCCGGTAGCCGGTAGTACGCGACCATGAAGAACAGGACGAGAAACAGGCCAACGGCGCCGGCAATGAGTGCCTGGCCCAGGAAGTTCGCGCCAAGCGTCGGGTCAACCGTCAAGAATCCCGCCTCGGTGAGCGAGATCGGAAGCGCACCGAAGCGCAGGGTGTTGTAGAGATTCGTGCGCTCGAGCTCGTTCTCCTGGGTTGCGGTGCCGACGGTGATGATCGTCGTGCCGCCGCAGATCGCGGCCTGAATGGTCGGCGTGGTGATGATGATGCCGTCGAGCGCGATCGGGCCGGGGCGGCCGACGTTCGCTGAAGTGAAGCTGCACCAGGCCTGGTTGCCCGCCTCGCGCAGGCTGAACGAGACGCCGATCTGGTTGCCCGAGCCGACGTCCGGCGCCACGCTCGCGGGGTCGATCTGGCCACCGTCGAAAATCTCACGGACGGCTTCGGCCTCGAGCAGAGTCCCGATGTTCTGGTCGTCAACAAGCTGTTGGCCGAGTGGGTCAATGAACTGGAGCTGACCGGTGGAGCCGACCAGGCTGCGCACCTGATCTTCATCGCTGACGCCCGGCACCTCGACCACAATGCGTCGCGACCCATCGCCTCCAGTCTCGGTACGGACCTGCGGCTCACTGACGCCGATGCCGGCGACGCGGCGCTCGATGATGTCGCGCGCAGTTGCCACCTGGTCGTCGGTGATCGGCTCATCACCCTGGGCCTCGGCTTCCAGCGTGACTCGCAGGCCGCCCTCGAGGTCGAGGCCCAGGACCGTGCGGAACTCGACGCCGAGCACCTCGTCCGGCAGCCACTCAAGGCCCAGCGTCTGACGCGGAAGGTTGATGAAGATCGCCAGAATTGCGATCACCCCGATCACCCAGGGTGCGATGCGACGCCAGGTCATACTTGGCCGTAGTCCCTCAGATCATCGGGCTATCGTGCGGGCGCGGGACGCCTCGGACACGAAACACGCCGCTTCACCAGCGGCGGGCGACGATGAGTATAGCGGAGTCGCCTCGGATGCCCGCCACGAAGCGTCAAGCCAGCATGCCCTCGCGGGCGAGATGCGACTTCAGGAGCTCGGCGAGGTCGCGGCTGATACCGGGCGTCGCGGCCACGTCATCAATAGAGGCTTCTCGGATGCGCCGGACGGAACCAAAGCGCTTCAACAGCGCCTTCTTGCGCCCAGGACCGATGCCGGCGATGTCATCCAGCTCGCTGCGCAGCGCTTTCTTGCCGCGTACGTCGCGGTGGTAGGTGATTGCGAACCGATGCGCCTCGTCGCGAATGCGCTGGACCAGGTAGAGCGCCTGCGACCGACCCGGCAGAACGACCGGCGCCGCCTGACCGGGCAGGTGCAGCTCCTCAAACCGCTTCGCCAAACCGGTGAGAGGCACGTCGTTGACGCCGAGATCGTCCATGACCCTGACGGCGGCCGAGAGCTGGCCCTTGCCGCCGTCCACGATGACGAGGTCGGGCACCGCCCACCCGGACTCTCGCGGCCGATCCTCGACCTCCTCTGGCACCTCGTCCGCGCCGACGGCGTCGAGCGACAGTGCTCCGGTCTCGGCCCGCAGCTTTGCGACTCGACTGAATCGGCGACGGAGGACCTCGGCCATCATCCGGAAGTCGTCCGGCGTGTCGCCGGAGCGGATGCGAAAGCGGCGATACTCCTTCGGCTCCGGCCGCCCGTCGATGAACACGACCATCGATCCGACCGCCGACGTTCCCTGGATGTTGCTCATGTCGTAGCACTCGATTCGCTCGGGCAGCTTCGACAGCCCAACGGCGGCGGCGAGCTCCCCGAGCGCCTCATCGCGTCGGGCTGTATCGGCGAGCCGGTCGGCGCGCTCCCGTGACAGTGCCTCGATCGCGTTGCCGCTGGCCAGCGCCACCAACCGTCGCTTCTCGCCCCGCTCGGGGACGCTGATCGTGACCCGGACACCGCGCCGATCCGCAAGATACGTAGCCAGGTCATCGGCCCCGGCCGGCATGAGCGGGGTGAGCAGAGCGCGCGGAAGCGCATCGGTGCTGGCGTAGTACTGCTGGAGGAAGGAGCCGAGGACCTCGGCATCGGCCACGTCACGAGCGCCCTCGACCATGAAATGCTCGCGGCCGATGAGCTTGCCGGTGCGCACCTGCATGACCTGCATGCAGGCATCGTCATCCTCGCGCGCAAGACCGATGACGTCGTGTTCGGCGCGGCTGAAGGCGGACATCTTCTGCTGCTCCATGGTGCGCTCGACGGCGCGGAGCTTGTCCCGGGTGGCCGCCGCTTGCTCGAATCGGAGAGCCTCGCTGTGATCGGTCATCTCGTGGCGCAGATCGGCGGCGATCGGCTCCTGCTTGCCATCAAGGAAGTCCACGATCTGGCCGATCGTCGCGCGATACTCCGGCTTCGGAATGGCCTGGATGCAGGGCCCCTGGCATCGGTTGATGTAATAGAGGAGACAGGGCCGTTCGAGGACGCTCTTCCCATCGGGGATATCCAGGTTGCACGTCCGGAACGGGAAGATCTTGCGCAGCAGCTTCAGCGTCTCGTCCACGCTGGAGGCCGATGCATACGGCCCGAAATAGCGACTTCCATCGCGCGTCAGCTTCCGGGTGCGGACGATTCGCGGGAAATCCTCGCCCAGCGTGATCTTCACGAACGGGTAGCTCTTGTCATCGCGCAGGCGAATGTTGAAGCGGGGCCGATGCTCCTTGATGAGATTGCTCTCGAGCAGATAGGCCTCGCTGACCGTGTCGGTCACGATGTACTCGACGTCCGCGACCTCCGTCACCATGCGGCCGATGCGGACATCTTCTGGACCGCGCGCTCCAAAGTAGGACCGCACGCGGCTGCGCAGGGAGTCGGCCTTGCCGACGTACAGGACTCGGCCATCCGCGTTCTTCATGAGGTACACGCCCGGCCTGGTCGGCATCCGGCGCAGCAGGGCGCGCAACGACTCGGGCAGGGCACGCTGGGGGCTCATGGCCTGAATTCTAGGTGTGTCTCCGCCGTGCTGGGTCCAGCCCGAGCCGTCACAGGCCGAAGTAGGCGACGCCGTCCCCCGCCGCATCGATGAGCTCGAGAAGTTGATGAAGAGGCAGTGACGTGCGGGCGATCTCCTCGCGATCGACCCAGGCGACCTCGGCGATCTCGCCAAACTGCGGTTGCATCTCGCCGCCAACGACCCGTCCGGCGTACACGAAGCTCACGTCTCGGCCGCGGCGAGCGTCCACGAGGACGAGCCGCTCGACGATCACGGCCAACCCGGTCTCCTCCTGGGTCTCGCGAGCCGCGCCGTCGTGCGGTGTCTCGCCGCGCTCGATTCGACCGCCCGGCAGCATCCATCCCGGCCCCAGGTAGGTCGTCCGAACGACAAGGATCCGACCCAACTCATCGGTCAGAAAGACGTGGGCGCCTTCCGTTCGTCGGTAGCGGCCACCGAAGAGGCCGGCGAACTGAACCGCGCCACTGACAAACAGGCGTGGAAGATCGGTCCATCGCAGGCGACGGCTACGGCGCATCGGTGCTCGAATCTGGTGGCCGGTCAAGCTCGCGAGCCAGGTGGGAGCGGACCCCGCCATACGAGCCCGGTCCGGTCCAGTCCGTCGGGATCAGGATGTACTGGCCGATGGTGTTCGTGGTCGCCGCCAGGACGATCCCTTCGCTCAGCTCGATACGACGATCGCTCGACAGGTGCGATGACAGGAGAAAGAGGTCAATGGCCGAGAGGTCGGTGCGTACACGGCCCTCCAGCGCGTCCATGAGCCGAAGCCCTGGCAGGATGGAGCTGATCCCCCCTGCCCCGAGCTCGGCACGCATGGCCCCGAGCACGCGCGCCTGGCGAATGGACCGGGCGAAGTCGGTGGACTCGGCGACCACGCTGGTAAAGCGGGCACGGCTATAGGCGAGCGCCTCGTCGCCGTCCATCTGAAGCTCGCCCGCATCGAAGGAGCCGACGTTCCAGTCCCCCGCACGGTGCCGCGCCTCAGTGTTGGTGTAGGCGAAGGCCGTCGGATTATCGACGGTGACCCCACCGATCGAGTCGACCATGTCCCTGAACCCATCGAAGTCAATCGAAAGCGCATGGTCGATTGTCAGCCCGGTCACGTCGCCGAGGACATCCGCGAGAAGTTGTGCCGCACCGTCGAGGCCACCCGCGGCGTGACCCGCGGAGAAGACCGTATTCACCTTTCCGTTCTGCGGGAACGCAGCGACGCCCTCGATCCACAGGTCGCGCGGGATCGGGATGGTGGTGGTCGTATCGGTCGCCGGATCAACGGACATGATCTGAATGGAATCGGCGAGGTAGGCGCCGTCGTGGTCTCCCCCGCCGTAGCCGACCATGAGCACGTTGACGCGGTCGCTGCCATTCAGCGGCCCGAGGAGTGCCGTCGACGGGAAGGTCGCGCTCGACACGGTGGCGTTGAAGGTCGCCGCTCGCAAGCCGATGAGCACGCCAACCACGATGACTGCGAGCAGCACGAGGAGGGCGATGATGCCCAGTGTGCGGCCGATGGAGCCGCGCCGCCTCGGACGGGGAGTGCCGGGCCTCGGCCGGCGCGACTGTCGTGCTCCACGAGGACCGTCGCCCTTAGACGTGCGACGCGCGCTGACCCCGCCAGATCGAATCCGATCGCGGTCGTAGGGGACGGTGTCATCGGCCTGCCGTCTCAACGATCTCCTCATGCTGCCGCTCAGGCAATGGTCGGTCGGGGGTAGATACGGGCAGCCGAAAGGATAGGGCCTCGGCCAGTAAGCCGCCGATGATCCGCTGGTAAGCGGCCACCGCCATCATCGTCTCCATGACCGTCACGTCCGTTCCCAGCCTGGCCCTCGAACCCATCCTGGCCGCCCTGGATGCGGAGCAGCGTGCGGCAGCGACGCTGCCCGATGGCCCGGCACAGATCATCGCGCCGGCCGGCAGCGGCAAGACGACGACCATGGTCGCCCGCCTGGCAGTTCTGCTGTCGCGCGGCGTGCCGCCCGACCGGATCTGCGTCGTCACATTCAACCGCGATGCGGCACTGGACCTCAAGTCGCGGGTCGAGCGGCGTCTCCGCACCCAGGTGCCGGCAGCCACCTCTATCGAGATCCGGACCCTGCATGCCCTCGCCCGCCAGGTACTCCTGGACGCTGGCGAGGGCCGCAACATCGTGGCCGACCGGCTACCATTGCTTCGTGCCGCTCGCCGGCGTGTTGTGGCGGCCGACCCGTCGGTGACGCCACCTCCCGAGGCCTCGCTGCTCGACACCTGGCTGTCCGCCTGGAAGATCGAGCGCCGCGATCCGCCGTCAGAGGCCAGGCCGGCCCTCGACGTGTACGCCGACCTTCTGCGCGCTCGCGGCGCCGCGGACTTCGACGATCTCGTGGTCCGCGCCGGCGACCTGCTCGAGGCCGATCCGCGCCTCCGGTTGCGCTGGCAGTCGCGCTTCCTCCACGTCTGCGTCGACGAGTTCCAGGATGTCGACGCGTCACAGCTGCGGCTCGTCCGGCTCCTGGCGTCCCCGGAGGACAACCTGTTCGTGGTCGGCGATGACGACCAGAC
>JACDHU010000080.1 GCA_013820865.1 Chloroflexota bacterium | reverse complement strand
CTTCCGCAACGAAGGCGCCTCGTGTGTTTCCAGACCGATGCCGTGACCCAGCCCGTGACTGTAGGGCTCGACCCCCTCGGCCTCGATTCGATGCCGGGCAATCGCGTCGAGGTCCTGCCCGTTCACACCGATGGCGATGGCGTCGATGGCCTGCTGCTGCGCCTCGCGGACCGCGTCGTGATAGCGGCGGATGTCATCCGACACCTCTCCCACGAACAGCGTCCGGGTCATGTCGGACCGATAGCCGTCGATCACGCAACCGTAGTCGATGAGCAGGACGTTGCCGCGCTCGATGGTCGCATCGGACGGCCGTCCATGCGGCATGGCGGCGCGCGGGCCGGCAAGCACGATCGTGTCGAACGCCAGACCCTCTGAGCCCTGCCCTCGGAAGAACGATTCGAGCTCCCACGCCACCGCGCGCTCCGTCATGCCGGCCTTCGCGAAGGCAACAAGGTGGTCGAAACACGCATCGGTCAAGGCGCATGCGCGCGCGATGGCCTCGACCTCCGCCGATGTCTTCCGCAGCCGCAACGGGACGAGCTCATCGTCAAAGGCGTGCAGCTCGACGCCCGGGGCAACCTCGGCCAGCGCCGCCCAGTCGGCATGCGACACGATCGCCGCCTCCAACCCGAGTGACACGACGCCATGACGCTCCAGCAGCGGCGGAAGCTCCTCATGCATCGCGCCGGTCGTCACCACCAGCTCCCAATCGGGCGCCTCGATCTGCGCCTGCTCGGTGTACCTGGAGTCGGCAAGGATGAGGTTTGCTTCGCGCGTGACGAGCAGCGTCCCGGCAAAACCGGACGTGGGTCCTTCGGAGTCGCTCAGCCGGAAGCCGCTGAAGTAGCGCTTGTTCGCCGTGCGCGACACGAGGATTGCATCCAGGTCATGCTCATCGAGCAAGGCCCGAAGCGCAGCCAGCAGATCAACCGTCACTGGCCGGCGCACTCCTCATTCGCCTGGGTGATGAACGCGTTGTGCTCGTCGAGGGTCCGCGAGAAGTAGTGCGATCCGTCCCGGTTTCCGTCCGGACAGCCTGCGACGAAGAACAGGAAATCGTCGTCCAATGGAGCCGTGGCGACGGCCATGAGCGATCCGGTACGCGGCGCGGCGATCGGCATTTCCGGCAAGCCGGGATTGAGGTACGTCTGAAATCCCGCAAGGAAGTCGGGAATCGGCACCTCGCCGCCGGTCACCATGAGCTGAGGCCACCAGTCGGGGCTCCCCCACTCGTCGATCGGCAGCGTGGCTCCCTCGCTGTCACCGAGCAGCGGATGGCCCTCCGGCCGCACCTCGCCCGTCATGAGCCCGTACTGAAGCGTCGGGTCAGCGTTGAGAAGGCCAGCGGTCTGATCGTTGTCCGGCTCCAGGTAGCGCTTGGTGTAGACCGCGGCGATGAGCGGCCGCTCGTCGTCGATGACCGCCTCGCGCTCCACGATGCTGGCAATGATCACCGCTTCGTCGAGCGAGAGGCCACGCTCCGTGATGCCGGCGATCATCTCATCGGTCAGGTTGTCGGCGAACTCATCGAGCAGACGCTCGACCACCGCCCGCGGAGTCGAACCGATCTCGTACTCGAGCGTCTCCGGCGGAATGTAGCCCTCCAGGGAGCGGCCCGCGGGAAGATCGGCGAGGAAGTCGTACTGGTTGAGCAGGTCGGCCGGCGGTGTCTGCAGCAGCAGCCCGAACTCCTCGAGGTTCATCGTCATCTCGCTCTGTCCGAATGCGGCCACGATCTCCTCGAGGCGCAATCCCTCGCGGATGGTGACGCTCGTCACTTCGCCGAACGGCTGGCCCTGGAGCGTGGCCACGATCTCCGACGGGCGCATGTTCGGGAACAGGTCGAAGACGCCCGCCGCCAGGGTGCCTTCGCGATCGGACGTGATGACGGCCCATTGGAACGCGATCTCGCTGGTGACGAGCCCCTCTTGGAACAGCATTCGACCGATCGACGTGTCCGTAGCTCCTGTTTCGATAGTGATCGAGGTGCGGCGTTGGTCGGCGGATACGGGCTCGTCGGCGAGGACCTCCGGCCGGTACCACTCGACGAAGTCCTGCACGATGCCGTGCTCGATGGCGCCCGGGTTCTCTTCGACCCAGGCCATGACGCGCGGCGAAAAAATGGTGTTGAAGCCGAAGATCAGCGCCACCACGAGCAGCACGATGGTTCCCGCGATCCACGTGATGAGCAGCAACGGCTCCACGCGGCGGCGGCGGCGCACCGGGCCTTCGCGCTGCTCGCGCAACCGGCGGATGCGGGCGTTTCTGCGCTCCTCGTATTCGCCGAAACTCGGACGTCGCGTCATTCAGTCTCCTCACCGGGGTCCGGCAGGCGCCGGGCGTCCAGGTATTGTTGCAGGATCAGCCGTGCGGCTGTCGAGTCCAGCTCACCAGTCGCTCGTCGAGGGCGCCGACCGGCCTCCGCCAACCGCTCGCCGGCCTCCCACGACGTCAGCCGCTCGTCCTCGTAGACGACCTCAAGGCCGATGCGAACCAATCCGGCGCCGAACGAACGGGCGGCGGCCGCCTGCGGGCCTTCGCTGCCATTCATATTGCGTGGTAGCCCGAGGATCACCAGCCTCGCCCCCTCAACGCGACAGAGGTCCGCAATGGCCGCCAGGTCGTGCGCCTCATTGCGACGCTGGAACGCGGGACGAGCGAACGCCATGCCGGTCTCGGTGTCGCCGATGGCCACGCCGATGCGTCTGCTGCCGTGATCGAAGGCAACGATGGCCGTCATGGCGTGGGCTCGCCGCCGATGCGGACGTCGATCCGCCATTCGAACTCCGGCACCGATCCGACCCATCCGGGCCATAGGTTCACGGTCGCGTCGCCCAGGTCGTCGAGGGCTTGACGCGCCTCGTCCACGGGGCGTCCCGCCACGAGCTCGATGACGGTTGCACGCCCCGGCGTCGTCGTGGATCGGCCACGAACCTCGACTTCGACGGTCATCCGCGCTCCGACAAGCGTCGCGTCGCCGATCTCGACCTCGGTCGCATCGGTCAACAGTTCATAGCCTTCCCGTAGCGCGTCCGCGTCATCCGCCAGGCGGGCCCGGGCCTCGTCCTCAATTCGCGCCGCTTCGACCGCATGGCCCTCCCACCCGAGCGTGCCGGAGATCTCGGACGTGGGTTGATCACGCATGCCGACCACATCGTCGGTACCTTCGATGACGGCCTCGGCGGGCTCACCGGGAACGAACAGGGTTCCCACCTCGGGATCGAGCGCCGCGGACACCTGCCGGTCAAGATCGTCGCGGAGGGCGATGACCGCGGCGTCGAGATCCGTCTGCGTGAACTCGGGGCCAGTCGCGTCGATGCCGCCGCTCGTCGCATCGGGGTTGCTGACGAGGCGCGCCTGGTTGTTGGGGAATCCGCGGAGCTGTGAAGCGGTCCCCTGATTGAGAACAGTATCGATCGCCGCGGCAGCCACATTCGCCGCCGGACCGGCCTGCGAGGCCACGATGCCGACGCCGACCTCACCAGCCCGGATCGTGCCCTCGGCCGTGAGTTCGCCGGCTGGCGCGGTCACCGCCGCGAGCGTCGCGAAGGCCTGGTTCCCGGCGGCGACAAGCGTCCCTGCCGGCACTTCCACCGCGACGTTGTCCCAGTTGAACAGGAGAACCGAGCCGGTGGCTGGCTCCCGATCGGTGTAGGTGCCCGAAGCCGTGACGGTCTGCACGCTCGCGGCCATGCCACTCAGCGACTCGGGATCATCGAACTCGATAACATACGTGCGCGGATCGACGGCCTCGGATCGGGGACTGATGATGATCGTGGCCGCGGGCAGGACGATGGCGCCGGCAATCCCGACCGCGAGGAGCACCGCCGCGGCAGCGACGAGGAACGCGACCGGCACCGAGCGGTTCACCCGTTGACGCCGAGCCATGCGCGGCATCGGGCGCGACCCGGCCAGCAGCACCTGGCGCGTCTCGGCCTGGCGTGCGTCATCCGCAACCCCCGTCACCGCGAGCGTCGGCGCCGTGTCATCGGTTGAAGGCCCGCGCACCACGTGGATGGCGGCGTGCCGCGGCTCAGAAGGGGTGGCTGGCGATCCGGCATCGGCACGACGCGCCTCGTCAATGGTCGCGTAAGCCGCCACGCTTGCCTCCGCGGCGAGTGATCGCGTCAGGGCATCGCCGACGATCGCAACCTCGCGATCCTCACGCGCGAGCAACCGCAGGGCGATGACGCTTGACGTCGCGCGCGATCGGCCTGGTGCCACGATCACGACGCGATCCGCATCGGCCTCGCGGATGCGTCGAACGACCGCCGTGATCTCGTCATCCGCCTCGAGATAGATGAGGGCCGGCGAATCGCTCACAGCTCCATCTCCCGGACGACGCCGCGCATCGCGCGGTCGACGGTCGATACGCCGGCGTCGAGGATCAGGGCCTGGTGCGCAAGCGCCAACGGCGTGACGTCCTGCCGCGTGCCGAGCGTACCGGTCGCATCACGCAGGCCGATGACCTCCTGAGGCGCGAGCGCACGCACTTTGGGGCGGCGTGCGAACGGCAGGCGATTCCACCAACCGTCCTCGGCCAGGACAACCTCGATCTGCGCCAGGTCCGCACCGCCGCCGCACAGCAGAATGCGCCCGGGCAGCAGGTCTTCTCCGGCAAGATCGCCGATCATCAACTCGACACCGTCGCGCCAGGTTCGCGCGTCCTCGAGCAGGGTCTCGCCAATCTCCGGCGCGGCCTCCGCTCCGGCCGACAGCTTCGCCGTCTCCGCCTGGCCGAACGAGACTCCGAGTCGCTCGGCGAGGCCCTTGGTGAAGGCCCGTCCGCCGAGCGCCAGCATCTTCGTGCCACTGATTCCGCCACCACGCACCAGCGCCACGTCAGTCGTCCCGCCGCCGATGTCGATGAACACGGCGCCCGCATCTCCCAGCTCGCCCGGATCAAGGCAGGTGGCGACGGCATACGGTTCCGCGATCACGCCGAGCAGCTGGAGCTCCAGCGCATTGGCCACCGATTGCAGCGCCCCGAGGTGCACCATCGGGGCGAACGCGTTGAAGAGGTGCAGCTCGACGTGGGCACCGGTGAACCCGATGGGATTGCTGACCGGATAGCCGTCGATCCGCATCTCGACGATCGACGCGTGGACCAGGCGAACGTCGAGCCGATCCACGCCGGATTCCCACCGAATTCGCTCCTCGGCCTCGGTCATGGCTCGGTCCTGCGCTCGCTTGACCAGGCGCTCGAGCTCCACTTCATCGAGCGGCCTTCGCGGGTCGCCGCGACGGGTCGTCATTTCGCTCGTCGCACCCTTCACCAGCTCGCCCGCGATCCCGATCACCGCTGCCATGGGCCGGCGGCCCGCCATGGCCCGCGCTTCATCCATGGCAGCGCGACAGTTCGCCACAACCGCATCGATGTCGCTGACCGTGCCCGACTGCATGTGGGACAACCCCTGGCGTTGGCGGCCGCTGCCGCGCACGACACCCGACAGCTTGCCAGCGGGGTCACGCTCGACGCTGACAACCAGCGCCTTGGCGAACTCTGTTCCGATATCGAGCGCGGCGATGGCCGGAGGCGTAGCGCGGCCGCGCGCGGCACTCCGAACGCGGCTCAACATGTCGCCGACGGCCGTCACGATCGTCGCGTCAGGCCGTCTCGATCCGCTGGAGCGCCTCGAGCGCGAGGCGGCCGGCCTCGCGCAGGGCCTCGTCCAGCCGGGAGGGGTCGCGTCCGCCGGCCTGTGCAAGCTCGGGGCGCCCGCCGCCGCCGCCGCCGATGAGCGGAGCTGCCGCGCGCACGATCGATCCACTGTCGAACCCCTCGGCGGCCAGGTCGCGCGAGGCTGCAACGAGGAGCGTGGGTTTCCCGTCGGCCGCGCCGGCCACGACGGCCACGAACCGCCCGGTCATGCCGCGCAGATCGTCAACGAGGGCGCGCAGCGCATCTGCATCAGCAAAGGAGAACGACTCGATGACAATTTTCGCTCGCCCGGCGTCCTGGGCGCCATGCAGCGCCGCAGCCGCATCCAGGCGTCCGCTACCGCCAGTGCGTGGAGCCTTGGCAGCCTTCTCCGCCTCCCGCAGTCGGGCCAGAAGCGTTTCGACCCGCTGTGGCACGTTCTCTTCGCGCTCGCCCAGCAACTGCGCCGCGGCACGGAGCGCTTCGAGTCGCGAGCCCACCAGTTCGGTGGCCGTCTCACCGGTCACCGCCTCGATCCGGCGCAGCCCGGTGCCGATGCTCGATTGGCCGGTGATCACGAATGACCCGATCTGCCCGGTCGACGCGACGTGCGTCCCGCCGCACAGCTCCTTCGAATAGCCATCAACCTGGACCACTCGGACGGATTCGGGCAGATACTTCTCGCCGAAGAACATGTCCGCGCCGAGCGCCTGCGCCTCTTCCATCTTCATGAGCTCCGGATGCACCGGGGCGTCGCGGCGAATCTGGCGGTTCACGATGCGCTCGACCTCTCGCAGCGCCTCACGCGGCGTCGCCGATCCCGCAGGAAAGTCGAAGCGCATCCCGTCGGGTCCCACCCACGACCCCGCCTGCTTGGCCTGCTCGCCCAGGACGTCGCGCAAGGCCCGATGCAGCAGGTGCGTGCCAGTGTGATTCCGCGCCGCGCCCCAGCGTCGGTCCTCGTCCACCTCGGCGCGGACAATGTCGCCAACCCGCATGTCACCGACGAGCTCGCCGATGTGCGCGATGGCTTCACCGCTCCGCTGCGTATCGTCGACGCGCAGGCGACCTCCGGAACCGATCAACTCGCCCCGATCCCCTATCTGGCCACCGCCCTCGGCATAGAACGGCGTGCGGTCAAGGACAACGCCGCCCGGGAACACCGCCAGCACGCGCAGATCATCGGCGCTGGTCTGGTTCGGATAGCCGATGAACTCGCTGCGCAACGCCGCGACCTCGGGATCGAGCTGGAGGCCGCTGCGCTTCTCGCCGCGCGAGCGATCACGCTGCTCCGTCATGGCCACGTCGAATCCCGCTCGGTCAACGTTGACGCCGCGCTCCGCGGCCATCTCGACCGTCAGGTCGATCGGGAATCCGAACGTGTCATGCAGGCGGAACGCATCGGCTCCGCTGATGGTCTCAACGGACGCGACCAGCTCGTCCAGGCGCGCGCTGCCTGCGGCGAGCGTATGCGCGAACTTTTCCTCCTCTGCCCCGATGGCGTCGAGGATGGCGTCGCGCCGCTCGACGAGCGACGGGTACGCCTCGCCCATGAGGTCAATCACCACCGCCGAAGTCTCGCGCAGGAAGGCTCCATCAATCCCGAGCAGCCGTCCATGGCGCACTGCCCGTCGCATGATGCGGCGCAGGACGTAGCCAGTCCCGTCGTTCGACGGCATCACGCCCTCCCCGAGGAGAAACG
>JACDHU010000357.1 GCA_013820865.1 Chloroflexota bacterium | reverse complement strand
TCATCATCTACGTCGGGTTTCATGCTGCCCATCTGTTCAGCTACGTGATCTTCGCGCGCACGTACGCGGCCGCCATCGAGCGGCGCATCAACCGTGAGCTCGGCACCGATATCCTCGTGGCGCATCGGCTTGAAGAGGTCTACTTTGGTGCGCCGGGTGATCCGAAGCTCGTGGCTGCTTCGTTGCGCCGCCCGGTGACAATGCTGGCCGCGGAGACGTGGCACTTCACCGTCGCCGGGGCCGCCCTGTTCGGGGTCGGCACGCTCATCGGGCATGCGACCGTCCTGCGCGTGGGCGAGCCGTGGTCATTTCTCTACGTGCCGGTCGTTCTGGGCTGGGCTCTGATGAATGGTGCGTACCTGGCCTGGTATTTCATCGGTCGCCGCGATCAACGCGCCATCGAGCGCCTCCTGCTCGAAGCGTATGAGCCGGAGACCCCCTGACCGATGCCGCCGCTGGCCTGGCTCGTCATCTGCGTCGTCGCCGGTGCCGCCGCATACGTCGTGGGCTGGCCGGCCTGGCGCAGCTATCGGTCTCGGGAGGCGCGAGACCTGAACACCGACCGCTACCTGGCGTGGCGCGGCCGCTCTTCCGAGATCCCGCGTGCCTCAACCCGGGAGGGAATGACGAATGAAGAGCGCCGTCGCATCTATGCCGGCGTTGGGCTGGCGATCGGATCGGTCCTTGCTCTGATCGCCTTCTTCGGCACCTCCTGAGCCATGTGCGTCGAGCTCCTGTATGCCGATGGCGATCCCGCGGCCATGACCGCGCGCCAGAACCTGGTCGAGATGCTCAGATTCGGCGCGCGGTGCTCCTGAGTGAATGGTCAGTCGTCCTTGAGCGTGTGGAGCCGGGCAACCACGATGTCACCGAGCTTCTGGCCCTGCTCCATCCCGACCTCGATCCCCATCGGGTAGTGGATGCCACCGTAGAGGCGGCTGGTCGCCGCCTCGAGGGCGGCGGCCTGGAAGGAGGCATGGTGTCGCGTCCCGGCCGACGGCGGGACCGTGAGCCGGTGGGTGTCCGTGAAGGCGACCTCACCGAACAGGTCGGTGAGGACCACGGCGGCCGCCTGCGATACCACCGAATGGCCCGAGGTGTACTCAGGGAACTGTGGGGTATTGACCCAGGACGTCCACGCGGGGTCGATGAGGCGCTGGATGTACGTGACCGGCCTCAGCAGATTGTAGATGTACTTGCCGTGCCAGCACGAGATGAACGCATCGGCCATGGTCACGCCCAGTCGCGCATACATCTCGGCCGCCTCGTCGAGGCGAAGGCCGAGCTGATCGACCAGCTGGTTGCCGATGATGAACCAGTGGCCGGCCGGCAGGCCGCTGGTCAGCGGATTGTCGCGCCAGAACATCGCGATGAATCGCTGCTCGTCGGTGAGGGCGAGGTTGACGGCACGCACATGGAGCGCCTGCTCGTGGAACGCGCTTCCCGGCGTCTCGTCATAGGGGATCGGCGTGGGAGGGAAGCACGCATCGGCCGAGGGAAGCACGAAGGTTCGCATTCGGCCCCAGTACGGCTCGATGGCCGGACCGAAGTTGGGCGGCGTGGATACCCAAAGGTCAGAGCTTCCGGTCGGGGGAAAATAGGTCGGCAGGGCCCGGATCGTCGAGAGGCCATCGGCGTCCGCCCAGCTCATGATCGCCGCACCAACCGCCTCGCCATGCGAGACGGATCGGCTGAAGACGGAGGGTTCTACGGCTGCGCTGCGTTCGGCGCGAATCGCGGCGTCGAGCGCCGCGATCTCGGATGTTGTCTGCGGCAGCTGGCTGGGGAAGAGTCGCGTGATCACCGTCGCCATCGCGACACTGGCCGCGGTCGGCCAATCGTACCGACGCGCCGGGTGGCTCGTCGGGGTGGGAGCCAGGCCATTCAGCTGGCCGGCCAGGGACCGATAGCCGGGCATGCCGCCGATCACGGCCTGGTAGAGCGCGACGCCGGCGTACGCGTAGCCGCGCGATGCCGCAGTCGGAGTCATGTTCTGTCGCTGGGTTGCGTCGTACAGAACGCCGATCCAGCGCTGCGGCACCGTGCCGCCATGCGCCTTGGTGAGCGGATGCAGTCGGCGGGTCGTCGCTCCGTGGACGCGCGCTCGGTCGCTGACGAGCGGTCCGAGGCCGACGAGGCCCGCCCCGCCGACCACGGCCGCCGCGGCCCCCGCGCGCTGAATGAAGGCGCGTCGGCTTACCTTGGATTGAATACGCTGCTGCTCGGTCACAG
>JACDHU010000356.1 GCA_013820865.1 Chloroflexota bacterium | reverse complement strand
GCCTGCGACGTCGACCTCTGGCAGGAAGAGTTGCCGCCACCCCGCGATGAGCTGCTCCGACGGGTCGAGGGCAAAGACGGCATCCTCTCCCTGCTGACGGACCGCATTGACCAGGAACTGCTGGACGCGGCCGGGCCGCAGCTCAAGGTGGTGAGCAACTTCGCGGTCGGCTTCGACAACATCGACGTCCCCGCGCTCACGAGACGAAAGGTCCCCGCCGGCAACACGCCGGGCGTCCTGACCGAGACGACCGCGGACCTCGCGTTCGCTCTGCTCATGGGCGCTGCGCGTCGTATCCCCGAATCGGTCGAGTACGTCAAGAATGACCGATGGAAGACTTGGGGGCCGATGCTGCTCATGGGCGTCGACATCCACAACTCGACGCTCGGGATCGTCGGCTTCGGACGTATCGGCCGCGAGATGGCGCGCCGTGGTCGCGGCTTCGGCATGCGCATCCTCTACCACGACGTCCATCCGGCCACGCCCGAGGACGAGGCGGACCTGGGCGCACGACGCGTCGAGATGGACGAGCTGCTGCGCGCCTCTGATTTCATCAGCCTGCATGTCAACCTGACCGATGAGACTCACCACCTCATCAACGCCGATGCATTGAGCGCCATGAAGCCGACCGCTGTCCTGGTCAACACATCCCGCGGGCCGGTCGTGGACCCGGCGGCACTGGAGCAAGCACTCCGCGACGGCGAAATCTTCGCGGCCGGCCTGGACGTGACTGATCCTGAGCCCCTTCCTGCTGACCATCCGCTGGTGCTGCTGCCGAACTGCGTGGTCGTGCCGCATATCGCATCGGCCACGAAGGTGACGCGCGGGAAGATGGCGGCCATGGCCGCCGCGAACCTGTTGGCCGGCGTGCGTGGCGAGCGCCTACCGACGCCGATCAACCCCGAGGTCTACGAGTAGCCGCCGTGCCCGAGCCACGGTTCAAGCTGCCCGACCTGTCGCAGCCGCACAAGTACGAGCATCGCCGCCCACGCCGCCCGTCGCACCTGCCGAAGCGCCTCACACCGCCGCCCGAGCGCGCCGAACCCCCCGACCTGAGCCTGTTCCTCTACGCCGGGATGGTCCTGGCGCTCATCCTCGTCATCCTGGCGATCCCATATCTCATCGCCTACATGTTCGAGGTCGTACGCCTCTAGGCCGCGCGTGGTCGAGATGGAGCATGTTGGCTCACTGACGGTGCGCCCAGCGCTCCGCCCATCGATCGATGCCGGCGATGGCTCCGCGCAGGTCGCCGCCCTTATCGGTCAGGGAGTACTCGACCCAGGGCGGGACGGCGCTGATGGCGTGGCGCTGGATGAGCCCTTCGTCCTCGAGCAGCTTGAGCCGCTGCGAGAGCGTGGCGGAGTTGGCCCCGCCCAGCGCGTCCTGGAGTTCGCAGAAGCGCTGGGTTCGCTCGCCGAGCACTCGGACGATGCGCATGACCCACTTCTGGCCGAGCACGCTGAGAGCCGCGGTCGCGGCGCACTCGGCGCGCAGTGCCTCTGCCCGTCGCGCGGCGCGCGAACGGTTGGCGGCGGGGGTCGGCGTGGGCCCGGTGTCCATTTCGAGGCGAACCCTAGCACCGCCCCCATCCCGCATCAACCGAGGAGCTCAACCCGGTTCAACCTTCGACCGTGATCGTCATGTTCATGCTCGGGTGGAAGAGGCAGGTGAGCTCGTAGGTCCCCGGCTCGTCGAAGACGATGCTCACGTTCTGATTTCCGGCAAGTTCAGCGTCGAGGAACGGGTTCTCCGCGGCAACCCCGTCGGTCCCTTCGGTCACCGTATGTGCCGCGCTGTCGGCATTGACGAAGCTGACGGTGGTTCCGGCGGCGATCGTCAGGGCATCGGTGTCGAAGGCGAAGTCTTCCAGCGTCACCGTGGCTTCTTCACCGCCCGGAGCGGCGGACGCGTCCGGTGGGTCTGAGGCCGGTTGAGACGCAGCGGTTGTCGGATCGGCGCTGGCATCGTCGGCGGGAGAGGCGGCGCCGGTTCCGCAGGCTACGAGGAGAAGGGCCAGGCCTGCGATCGAGGCGGTGGCGCGTGTGGGCCGGTTCATCGGTGAAGTGCTCCCAGTTGTTGGGGTTAGGCTGATACGCCACAGATTACGCTGGGCGAAGGAATCGACGGTGCGACCCATGCCGGGAGTTTGACGGCCCACCATGTGGACCGCATCATGGATGTGCCCAGCTTCGCCCCCTTCGCGTCGAGCATGCCGCAGACCATTTACGTGTCGCCCCGC
>JACDHU010000355.1 GCA_013820865.1 Chloroflexota bacterium | reverse complement strand
CGCGGTTTCGGCGAACGCGTCTGGATCATCACGGAGCTCGTCGGCCAGCTCGGCGGCCTGCGCCTGCGGGCTTTCGCGCGCGCCGGTCTTTTGGATGACGTGCCAGCCAAAGTCGGTGCGAACCGGTTCGCTGACCTCACCGACCTCGAGTTCCGCGAGTGTCTCGGCGAACTCGGGGACGAATCCGGGATTGGCCGCGTCGTACCAGCCGAGATCGCCACCGCGAACAGCGGAGCCGGGGTCGTCGCTGTACTCCTCAGCGATCTCGGCCCAATCGGCGTCATCGGCTGCCACGAGCTCCGCCACCTCGTTGGCTTCTTCGAGCGACGCGTCCCACTCCTCGTCGGTCACCTCGCTCTGGTCCTCCGCGTCCGGGTCGGGCTGGATGAGGACGTGACGCGCGCGCTCCTGCGGGACCGCTTCGCCGGCGACGGGCGCGATGACGATCTGCGCGACGCGCTGCTGCGCGGCCGACGAGCCGATCACCTCGTCGGCGAAGTGCTCGGCGAACGCATCGACGAACAGCTCGTCGCGGACGTAGCTCGCGTAGGTCGCGTCATCGATGCCCTGATCTCGCAGAAGGTCGACGAGGCCGCCGTCGGCGGTCGCCTCGCGACGTGAGACGAGCTGCACGACCGCGATTCCGTCGTCGGTCTCGATGGGGCCGACGGCATCGCCCGCCTCGGAGCCCGCGAGGGCCTCGAAGTACTCGTCATAGACCGGGTCGGCGGCGGTGAACCAGCCGATGGCCTCGACGGTCGTGCCGGGCGAGTCTTCGTTCAGCTCTTCCCCGATCTCGGCAAAGTCCTCGCCCGTTTCGATACGGTCAAGGACGTCCTGGGCCGCGGCGCGCGCCGCCTCGAGCTGCTCGTCGGTCGGATCAGCGTCGGGCTCGGAATCGTCGGGCAGCGGATCGATGACGAGGAGGTTGGCCCGGATGCGCTCCGGGAGGCTGACCCGCTCGGCGACCTCGGCCTCAACGTCGTCCTCGCCGACGCTCACACCGAACGCGTCCGCCTGATCGGCCAGCACGGCGCCATCGACGAGCGACTGCGCCGCCAGTGTCGGCAGATTCTGGAACTGCTGGCTGAGGCTGTCGATCTGCTGCTGGACGACCTGGTCATTTGGACCGCCGAGCTGCGACTGGAGTTCGGTGAGCGTGGCGACCGCCTCCGCGGTGAGCGTCCGCGCACGCTGGTCGAGGTCACCACGGTCAAACGTGGTGTCGCCGACTACGGCCACCGGCCGGTGATGTGCCTCCCAGTATCCGCTCCAGGCGGCAGCGCCGAAGATGCCGAGCGCCAGCGCGATGGCCACCGCGAAGCCGATCACGGTGAGCTGCTGCGTGCGCAGCTCGTCTTGCCATCGCGGGCGGTGCTTGCGGTCAAGGACCGGGCGGGATCGAATCGTCATCGGCTCATGGTCATGCGGCGGCTCGGCGTGCGACCCCAGCAGGTCGCGGCGGAGAGGCGAGCCGCCATGCTAGTCGATGCCGCAGTTGGGCGCACAGGCGCTAGCGGCGCGTGACAGTGTCGCGGATTGCGCCCCAGCGAAGTCGGAGGACAAGAAGCATCGCCTCACGCACGATGCCGCCGGTCATCTTGGAGGCGCCGGCGACCCGCTCACGAAACACGATCGGGACCTGGACGATGGACGCCCCACGTCGATGCGCCCACCACGTCGTCTCGATCTGAAAGCCGTATCCCGAACCGGATGTCTCGCGCAGCCGAATGGCGTCAATCAGCTCGCGACGCCAGGCCTTGAACCCGCCCGTCAGGTCCCGGTATGGCAGGACCAGCACGGTGCGGGCGAACAACGTGCCGCCGCGGCTGACGATCTTGCGGTACCACGGCCAACCCACCGTCGAGCCTCCCGGCATGTAGCGGGTGCCAAGCACGAGGTCGGCGGTGCCCATCAACGGCGCGATGAGGCGTGGCAACGCCGCCGGGTCGTGGCTGAAATCGGCATCCATCTGGACCACCGCACGGGCGTCGGGCCGCTCCAGAACCCAGCGGAAACCGTCGCGATAGGCAACCCCCAGGCCTTCCTTGCGCGATCGATGCAGGACCGATACGCGCGCCTCGCGCGCGGCGATGGTATCGGCCAGAGTTCCGGTTCCATCGGGCGAGCTGTCGTCGACGATCAGCAGCGAGGCCTTAGGAAGGGCAGCCAGGATGGCGGTGGCCATCGGCTCGATGTTCTCGCGCTCGTTGTAGGTGGGCAGAACGACCCACACGCCACGGC
>JACDHU010000354.1 GCA_013820865.1 Chloroflexota bacterium | reverse complement strand
CGCCAGCGCCGTCCGCACCGTGGTCAGGCAGTGGCAGCTTGAGGGTCCAGCGCGGTCCGCCAGGCTCGCCCGAGCGACGACGGAGGGTGACGCCATGGCGCGCCAGGCGCAGGTCGACGGTGTCCCAGTAGCTGGCCCATAGGTCCTGCGGTTCGTCCTGCCGCACCTCGGCGACGGACGGGTCGACGGTCAGGTCGGGAAGCGAGAACGTCCCGTGGACTGCGAGCTTCAGCTCGACCTCGGTCATTCCCGGATCGGTCATGCGGAGGCGCCGGGCTGGAGAAGCTCGCCCTGGAGGCTGACGATGGGTGCCCCGAGCGCTGGTGTATCGGCCAATCGCTGCCAGCTGGCGTCCGGCAGCAGGCGCCAAGCGCCCGCGGTATCGGCGAGGGCCAGCGTGAGCAGCGCCTCGAGGCGCGCCCGGAGGCCGGCGTCATCGACCCGTACGAGCGTCTCGACCCGCCGGTCGAGATTGCGATGCATCATGTCGCCCGATCCGAACCAGACCTCCGGCGAGCCGCCATTGGCGAACCAGTAGATGCGCGAGTGCTCGAGGAAGCGTCCCAGGATGCTCCGAACCTCGATCGTGTCCGACAGTCCAGGGACGCCAGCGCGCAGGCCGCAGATGCCGCGCACGATGAGCTCCACCCTGACCCCTGATTGCGAGGCTCGATACAGCGCCTCGATCACCGCTTCGTCGACGATGCTGTTGAGCTTCCAGATGATGCGGCCCGGTTCCTCCGGAGTCGACAGCCGGCACTCGCGCTCGATCATCTCGATCATGCGCCGTCGCAGGTGCATGGGCGCCATGATGAGCCGCTCGTACTCCGATCGACGGCTGTACCCGGTCAGCAGGTTGAAGAGGTGATTCACGTCGGCGGTCAGCGCGTCGTCCGAGGTGAGGAGCCCCAGGTCCTCGTACGTGCGCGCGGTCGTCGGGTTGTAGTTCCCGGTGCCGATGTGGGCATAGCGACGGATGCGCGCGCCTTCCTGCCGCACGACCAGGCACAGCTTGGCGTGCGTCTTCAGTCCCACCAGTCCGTATACGACGTGGCAGCCGGCGCGCTCCAGCATGCGTGCCCAGGCGATGTTCGCCGGCTCGTCGCCCCGTGCCTTGATCTCAACCAGCACGACGACCTGTTTGCCGGCCGCCGCCGCCGCCACCAGCGCGTCGACGATGGGGCTGTCGCCGGAGGTCCGGTACAGGGTCTGCTTGATGGCCAGGACCGATGGATCGGCCGCGGCCGACTCGATGAATGCCTGCACGGTCGTCGCGAATGAGTCATACGGGTGATGGACCAGGATGTCGCGCTCGCGGAGCGCCGCGAAGTGGTCGACCGGTTCCTCGCCGATCGGTTGCAGCGCTGCCGGCGTGCCACCGACCATGGGTGGGTCCTTGAGCTCCGGCCGATCGAGCGCGTGGAGGGCCCACACATCCACCAGCCCCAGCGGGCCGGGCAGCCGCTGCACGTCGCGCGACGCCAGCTGGAGTTCGCGCAGGAGCAGGCTGAGCACCTCATCGGACATGAGCCGATCCACTTCGAGCCGGACGGCAGGGCTGAAGCGACGGCGGCGAAGCCGGTCCTCGAGTGCTTCGAGCAGGTCATCAGTCTCGTCATCATCCACGTCGAGGTCGATCGAGCGCGTCACGCGGAACGCCGACGATGCCAGGATGCGCATGCCGGGGAAGAGCGGCTCGAGGTTCGCGGCGATGACGTCCTCCAGCGGCACGAAGACATCGCCATCATCATCGGGCGTGAGGAATCGCGGCAGAAGTGGCGGGACCTTCACGCGCGCGAAGCGCTGCTCGCCGTCCGCTGGATCGGCCACGAGCACGGCCAGGTTCAGGGATAGGCCGCTGATGTACGGAAACGGATGCCCGGGATCCACCGCGAGCGGGGTGAGGACGCCGAAGACGCGATCGTGGAAGATCGCGGTCAGCGCCGCACGGTGCTCCTGGCTCAGCTGGCGCCAATGAAGAATACCGATGCCGGTGCGTGACAGCCCACGACGGATCTCGCCGCCAAAGAGGGTCGCGTGCCGCTCCGCCAGCTCCGCCGTCCGAGGTCCGATCGCCTCCAGCTGCTCGACCGCGGTGAGACCATCCGGCGAGCGCCCGGTCCGATGCGTGGCTGCCTGCGCCTGGAGTCCGGCGACGCGGACGCCGAACAGCTCGTCGAGGCTGCCTGCAACGATGGCGATGAACTTGACCCGCTCCAGCAGCGGCACGCTCGGGTCGGCCGCCAGC
>JACDHU010000353.1:1004-2255 GCA_013820865.1 Chloroflexota bacterium | reverse complement strand
TCGTCGCACCGCGGAGGCGCGGGCTGGATTGGATCAAGTGGGTCACCCGGATCGAAGTCGGATAGACACGGTCGACCCTTGTGCGCATACTAGAGCGCATGACTATGCGCACTAATCTGCTGCTTCCGAAGGAGCTTGTGGACGAGGTCGACCATTACGCCGGACCCCGCGGGCGGTCTCGCTACGTGGCCGAGGCACTGGCGGAACGCCTCCGTCGAGATCGGCTGCGCGAAGTCGTCCTTGCGACGTCGGGTGCGCTGAATCGAGCGGACTACCCGCACTGGCGAACGCCGGATGACGTCACCGCCTGGGTCCGCGAGCTGCGGGCCGAGGTGACCGACCCGGGACCGGCCGATCAACCGTGAACCTGGTCGTTGACTCATCGTTCGTGATCGACCACCTGCTCGGCGATGCCGCAGCGCAGGCGCGGTGGCGACGAATGTTCGACGATGGCGAACAGCCCTTCGTGACCGAGATCGTTGTCTGCGAAGTGCGTGCCGGTCTTCGCGAACAGGACGTACCGGACCTGCGAGCGTTCCTCAGACCCATCGAGTTCGTGCAACCGGGACCTGACTCGGCCATGCAGGCAGGCGCATGGCGTTACGACGCCCATCGACGCGGGAGGCGCCTCAGCCTCGCTGATTCGCTGATTGCGTCCGCGGCCGAATCGCTCGGGGCGGCGATCCTGACGCGGAACGTGCGGGACTTCGCCCTGACGCCGGTGCGGATCGAGTCTTACTGAATCGGCTCGAAGCGGGCGGTGAAATGGCGCAGCGCCGCTGGCTGGTCCACGATCCGCATGCCGCGCAGCTCATCGGCCCGTGAAGCGACCCCGCGGATGACCTCGATCACGTAGTCGATGTGCGATTGCGTGTAGACGCGTCGCGGGATGGCCAAGCGCACGAGCTCCATGGCGGCGGGTACCTCCGAACCGTCGGGGCGCATGCCGAACATGACCGTGCCGATCTCGCAGCCGCGGATGCCACCCTCACGGTAGAGGGCACACGCAAGCGCCTGCCCGGGATACTCGAGCGCTGGAATGTGCGGCAGCAGCGCCGCCGCGTCGAGGTACACGGCGTGCCCGCCGATCGGCCGCACGCAGGGTACGCCGGCTTCCAGCAGTGCTTCGCCGAGGTACGCCGTGGATCGAATCCGATAGCGCAGGTAGTCGTCCTGCACGACTTCGCGCAGTCCGGCGGCCATGGCCTCGAGATCGCGTCCCGCGAGACCGCCGTAGGTGGGAAAGCCCTC
>JACDHU010000353.1:0-994 GCA_013820865.1 Chloroflexota bacterium | reverse complement strand
GTGAGGATGAGCAGATTGCGGCATTGCTCCGCCCAGCGGTCGTCGTTGAGTGCCAGCCATCCGCCGATGTTGGCGAGCGCATCCTTCTTGCCCGACATCGTCATCCCATCGGCCAATGCGGCCATCTCGCGCACGATGTCGGGGACCGATGCATCGGCGTAGCCGTCCTCGCGTTGCTTGATGAACCACGCGTTCTCGGCAAAGCGGCACGCGTCCAGGAATAGCGGCAGCCCGTATCGGTCACACACCTCGCGCACCGCGCGCAGGTTGGCCAGGCTGACCGGCTGACCGCCGCCCGAGTTGTTCGTGATCGTGACGAACACGACCGGAATGTTTTCCGCGCCGCGCTGACGGATGAGGGCGTCGAGGGCATCGGTATCCATGTTGCCCTTGAAGGGATGAATGACCGACGGCGACCGACCCTCAGCGATGACGCAGTCGACCGCCTCGGCGCCGGAGAATTCGACATTGGCGCGGGTCGTGTCGAAATGCGTGTTCGACGGAATGACTTTTCCGGCGCCGCCGATGACGCTGAACAGGATCTTCTCCGCCGCCCGGCCCTGGTGCGTGGGAATGACGTGGCGGAACGGCCATAGCTCGGTCACGGCCTCGAGAAAGCGGAACCAGGACGGCGAGCCGGCGTACGACTCGTCGCCGCGCTGGATGCCGGCCCATTGCTCGGCGCTCATGGCGCCGGTGCCCGAATCGGTCAGCAGGTCGATCAGCACGTCATCGGCATGCAGGTTGAACAGGTTGTGACCCGCCGTGGCGAGCTTCCCGGCGCGCTCGTCGGCGGTCGTCATCCGGATCGGCTCGACGCTCTTGATCCGGAACGGCTCGATGATCGTGTGCCAGCGGTCCATGCGCGACCGATGGTACCGGCTGGCGCCGATGCCGGGTGCCATGCATGATCCACCGTCGCTGGAACACCTCCCCTCGTCGTCGGCGATGCGCTGTTAGTGCCAGATCCTGTCGCCACGGCAGTGCGCATGGT
>JACDHU010000079.1 GCA_013820865.1 Chloroflexota bacterium | reverse complement strand
GCCGCGCGTCGCCGCCTACGCCGACCGCGAGGTGATCGTCCGCGATGGCCTCATTGCCGGCACCCAACGGGCAGCCCTGGCCGTGGCCCGATGAACCGGCTGGGCCTGCGCCTCGCACTTGCCGGTGGTCGGGGCGCGCTGGCGCTGACCGCCTTCGGGATCGCGCTCGGGACCGGGGTCCTCCTCCTGGCCCTTACCATCGACCCTGCGATCCAGACGCGCGCCGAACGGCTTGCCTGGCGAGACCCGAGCGTTCTCGCTTTCGACCCGGACGCCATCCAGACCAGCGTGGCGTACCTCGACGACGGCTACGGCGATCGACAGCTCGTGCGTGTGCTCGTTGCCGGTTCCGACCCCTCGGCGCCCATCCCGCCGGGCATTCCGGCGCTGCCTGGACCTGGCTCCTCGTACCTCTCACCCGCCCTCGTCGACCTCGTGGCAACGGAGCCGGTAGAGCAGCTCGGTGACCGCTTCGGGAACATGGTCGGCGAGATCGGTGACGTTGCCCTCGCCGATCCGGGCGAGCTGGTGGCGATCACGGGCGTCGGACGTGATGACCTGGCGAACGCGCTCGGCGTCAGCTCGTTCGAGGCGGAGAGCCGTCCACCGTCCCTGCAGGGCTTCCTGCGAACGGCATTCGCGATCGGGATCGTTGGCCTCCTGGCACCAGTGGCAATCTTCGTAGCGACCGCAACCCGCCTGTCGGCGGCCCGGCGCGCGGAGCGATTCGCCGCCGTGCGTCTCGTCGGTGCGTCGCCGGCGCAGGCGCGCCGACTGGCCGCCGTCGAGGCGTTCGTGGCCGGCAGCGCCGGGGCGCTCGCCGGGATCGTCCTGTTCTTTCTGTTCCGTCCCGTCGCGGCCCTGCTTCCCTTCGATGGTCATCGCTGGTTCGTGGATGACCTGACTCCGGATCTTGTGTGGGCCGCCACGGTCGTGGTCCTGGTGCCGCTCGTATCCGTCGGCGCTTCACTTCTGGGCCTGCGCGGAACGCTCTCGGCGCCGCTTGGCGCAGCGCGCCGCTCGTCTCGGAGCTCCGTCTCGGCTGCGCGGCTTGTGCCGCTGCTTGGTGCCACCGGGTTCCTCGCGGCGTCCATCGCGTGGGAGGGCGGCGGCGGTTCAGGCGACCCCGACACGCGCCTCATCGTGATCGGTGCCTCGTTCCTCCTCCTCGTCGGCGCGCTGGTCTGGGCCGGGCCGTATCTCGTGTCGCTGGTGGCCCGCATCCTCCATCGGAACGCCAGCCAGCCAGCAACGCTGATCGCCGCCCGCCGCTTGGGAGCCGATCCACGTGGCGGCTTCTACGCCATCAGCGGCGTCATCCTCGCAGTCTTCATCGGTTCCGTCTTCCACGCCCTCATCGGTCCCATCCAGTCGTCGGTCAACCTCGTCGCAAGCAACGGCCTGCAGGCGAGCACGGTCTCGGCGGTCGAGATCAACCAGTTCCAGGTAGGCGCCGATCGCCTTCGCTCCATTGTCAGCGAGCTCGAGGCGATGAACGGCGTTGAGCGGGTTGTCACGGAGCGAGACGTCGAGGTCTTTCTCGATGGCGGCTTCGTGGCGAGGGCGCTGGTCATCAGCTGCGACGACGCACGGGCGGTGCTCGACATTGACCTCTCGTCCTGCGGGACGGCCGACTTCATCACGCCAGCCGAGACGATCCCGTTGGGCAGCCACGAGATCGCCGAAGCGGGAACCGAGCCCGGCTCCACGTGGACCGGCAGCATCACGGTCGCGAGCGTCGCGCCGATGACCGTGCCCGATGACGTCTACTTCCCGGGGCTGCTCGACCCTGCGGCCGTGCGCGGTGAGATCGATGAGATGGCGCCATCGCGCATCCTGATCGCGACAGATGGAACCAGGGCAACCATCGAACGGGTGAGGTCGGCGGTCGAGGCCGCCCTGCCGGCGACATTCGTCCTGAGTGGAAAAGATGAGAGCACCCTGCGCCTCTCCACCTTCGATGAGCTGGGATGGCTGATCAATTTCGGCCTCGTCGCGGTCATGCTCGTCGCCGGCTCCAGCCTCGCGATGTCGGTGATCGGCGGGCTCATCGAACGACGCCGACCGCTGGGGCTACTGCGCCTCTCCGGGATGCCGATGAGTCAGATGCGCCGCATGGTGTTCATCGAGGCGGTGGGGCCGCTGGTTCTCGCCTCCCTGACGGCCGCACTCGCAGGCGTCGGAGTGGCGCAACTGATCGCTCGACTCGGCCGCGCGGCAGATCCCGGGCTGCCGGGCCTGTCGATCTTCATCCCTGTCGGAATCGGCATCGGTGGCGGGCTCCTCGTCGTCCTCGCGGTCCTGCCATTCCTCGAGCGGGCAACGGACTCAGACGCGACTCGGTTCGAGTGAGATGCGGCCGCTCACAGCACTGCTGTGCACCATCGTGCTGGCAACCGGCGCATGGCTGACACTCACACCCACCCTCGCCGGCACGCCGACAACCTCGTGCGAGGTGACCGATCAGCTGGCGGAGCACCACGGGTACGACGAATGGGATCGCACCGTCCTTGGTCCGGACCGGCGTCTTCCCGACGACTACGAGCCGCCCGACCTGGTGTCCGCCGCCGGTGCGAACCTTGATGCGCGCTTCCTCATCCGGCGCCTGGTCGTGGACGACCTGCGCCGCATGCGACAGGCGGCCTCAGCAGAAGGCGTGCGCCTCGAGATCGGTTCCGCGTATCGCAGTGCACACGCCCAGGCGTCGCTCCGTCAGGCAACGGTTCGTGAGCTGGGCCCAAGGGCTGCAGAACGGTTGGTGGCGCGCCCGGGCCACTCGGAGCACCAGCTCGGCACCGCCCTGGACTTCAGCGATACGAGCGGCGCACACATATGGCTCGCGACGAACGCGTCCCGATTTGGCTTCGTCCGGAGCTACGGAAGCGAATCGCGCCAATGCACGGACCGAGAAGACTGGCACTACCGCTACCTGGGGGTCGACACGGCGCGGGCGGTCGTCGCGTCAGGTCTCGCCGCGAACGACTACCTCTCCCGTCGACATGGCGAAGAGTGACGCCGCGATCGTGAAGATGCGCGCGGTCATGGTCGGGCTGCGTGGCGTTCACGCATCATTCGCAACCCCTGCTACGACCCGAACGCGATCGCGGAGACGCTGAGCGCATTGACAAGGATGTGAAGCAGGATGCCGGGGTAGACGCTCCCGGTCCGGCTGCGCAGATACCCGAGGCCCAGGCCGAATGCGGTGGCAGCGAGCACCAACCCGAAGAGGCCATGGCTGACGCCGAACAGTGCGGCCGTGACCAGGATCGCCGCCCCCTGCCCGAAGCGTGCGAGCAGGCTAAAGCCGAGACCGCGAAACATCAGCTCTTCAACGACCGGGGCGACGAGGGCAATGATCAGCGCGTTGACGACATACGGAATGGCCCGATCAGGATCCCAGGGCGAAGCGGCAGGTTGCGTCTCTCCCGTCGGGAGGAGCGAGTCGACGACGACGAGCACCACGAGCGTACCGATGAATACGACCGCTCCGATCGCGGCAGCGCGAATCCACGATGATGGGGCTGTGAGGGCGAGTGTCTCGCGCAGCCCGGCGCCGCGGGCAATGACCAACGTGCCGGCGAGCATGAGGCCGAACTGAAGCAGGGCGAGGCCGGTCGTCGACCACCGAATGACGTACATCCGATCTGCCGGCACATCGCCGAAGAAGATGGACAAGACGTTCAGCAGCGCCAGCGCCGCAGCCAGACCCAACCATGCGACGAGCCGTCCCCGACCTTGTGGACTTCGTACTTCACGCTCTCATCAACCCCATTGACGCGTTTTGCCGCGGCGCAGCCGGCGGAGCAAGCACGTTCAGCTCAAGGCGTGCGCCAGCGGACGAGGTTCAGGCCTGCTTGACTCCAGCGACGAGTGCGGCGACGGACGGCTTTGCGTCGCCGAAGAGCATGGTCGTCTTCTCGTTGCTGAACAGCGGGTTCGGGATGCCGGCGAACCCGGCGCCGCGACCACGCTTGAGGACGATGATGTTCTGCGCGTGGTCGACGTTGAGGATCGGCATGCCGCTGATCGGCGAGCCTTCCTCGCGGGCCGCGGGATTGACGACGTCGTTGGCGCCGATGATGAGCGCGACGTCGGTATCGGCGAAGTCGTCGTTGATCTCGTCCATCTCCTTGAGCCGGTCATAGGGGACGTTGGCTTCGGCAAGGAGCACATTCATGTGGCCCGGCATGCGACCGGCCACCGGGTGGATGGCGAACTGCACGTCCACGCCGCGCGCCACCAGCAGGTCCATGAGCTCGCGCACCGGACCCTGCGCCTGCGCCACCGCCATGCCATAGCCCGGCACGATGATCACGCGCTTGCCATAGGCCATGAGGACCGCCGCGTCGTCGGCGCTGATCTCGCGCAGCTGCTCTTCGCCCTCTGGCCCCGCCGTCGCCGTATCGCCGCCGGTGCCGAACCCTGCGAACAGAACGTTGAAGATCGACCGATTCATGGCCTTGCACATGAGCTGGGTGAGGATCGCGCCCGAAGCCCCAACAAGCGTCCCAGCGATGAGCAGCGCGTAGTTTCCTAGCACGAACCCGGTTGCCGCGACCGCGATGCCGGTGTAGCTGTTGAGGAGCGAGACCACCACCGGCATGTCAGCACCGCCGATGGGCATCGTGAGCTGAACGCCCAAGACCAGGGAGATCGCCACGAAGACGAGGAAGAGCGGGATGCTGTTCTCGACGGCGACCAGGTAGACGCCGAGTCCCATCGCCGCCAGGAACAGGACAGCCGTCACGATCTGCGAGCCGGGGTACTGCACCGGACGGCCGGAGATGACGCCCTGGAGCTTGCCCCAGGCGACCACTGACCCCGTGAGCGCCACTGAGCCGATGATCGCGCCGGCGAGCGTCGCGATGACGAACGGCAGCGGCAACAGACTCCCATTGCCATGGCCCGCGAACTCGAGGAACTCCGCGACGGCCACGACCGCGGCGGCACCACCGCCGGCGCCGTTGAAGATGGCGACCATCTGCGGCATGGCGGTCATCGGCACGCGCTTGGCCCCGAGATAGCCGGCAACTGACCCGATGGCCCCGCCGACCACGATGATCCACCAGTTCTCGAGCATGCCTTCGGTCGAGACGAAGGTCCATGCCACAACGAGCGCCATGCCGGCCGCGCCGAGCTGGTTGCCGCGGCGTGCGGTTGACGGCGAGGCGAGGAACTTCAGGGCCAGGATGAACGTGACGCTGGCGATCAGCCAGACGATGTACGTGAGGACCTCGAGCGTGTCCATTCAGTTGCGCTCCCGAGTCTGCTCGCCGGGACGCTTCTTGAACATCTCGAGCATGCGATCGGTCACGACGAAGCCGCCGACCACGTTGATCGTACCCAGGATGACGCCCAGCAGGGCGAGCGCGATCCGGATCGGTCCTTCCGAGCTGGCGGCGACGAGCATGGCGCCGACCACGATCACGCCGTGAACGGCGTTGGCGCCGCTCATCAGCGGGGTGTGCAGCATGGTCGGCACCTTCGACACCACCTCGTAGCCGACAAAGGCGGCGAGGACGAGGATGAAGAGCGCCGAGAGCAGCTCGAAGGCGGAGATCTCCATCGGTTCTATGAATCCTTCTCAGTTGGTTCGATGCCCAGCGCCTTGGCGGTCGGCTCGTGCACGACCTTGCCGGCGTGCGTGATCGTGGCGCCGCGGGTGATCTCGTCGTCGAGATCGATGGTGAGCTCGCCATCACGCACCAGGTGCTTGACGAGGGTCTGAATGTTCTTGGCGTACATCTGCGTCGCGCTGCCGGGCATGGTGGCCGGCAGGTTCGTGAGACCGATGATCCGGACGCCGTGCTTGACGACCTCCTTGCCAGGCTCGGTGCCCTCGACGTTGCCGCCCATCTCGGCCGCCATGTCGATGATCACGCTGCCGGGCTTCATGCTCCGCACCATCGCATCGGTCACGAGCTTCGGGGCCGGGCGGCCGGGGATGAGGGCGGTGGTGATGATGAAATCGGCATCCTTGACGCGCTCGGCGATGAGCTCGGCCTGGCGCCGCTTGTAGTCGTCGCTCATCTCAGTTGCGTAGCCGCCGGCGGTCTCCGCCTTGGCCTTCTCCTCATCGGTCATCTCGACCTCGAGGAACGTGCCGCCCAGACTCTGGACCTGCTCCTTCACCGCGGGGCGGACGTCAGTGGCCTCGACGACGGCGCCAAGTCGACGGGCGGTGCCGATCGCCATCAGTCCAGCTACGCCGGCGCCCATGACGATCCCCTTCGCCGGACGCACGGTGCCGGCGGCGGTGGTGAGGAGCGGCATGAACTTCGGCAGCCGCTCTGCGGCGATGAGCACGGCCTTGTAGCCGCCGACCGTTGCCTGGCTCGACAGGGTATCCATCGACTGCGCGCGGGTGATGCGTGGGATGGCATCCATGCTGATGGCCGTGACTCCGCGTGCCGCAAGCTTCTGAGCAAGCTCCGGCTTGGCCAGCGTACCGAGCGTGCCGATGAGGACGGTGCCTTCTCGCAGCATCTCGACTTCCTCGTCCGATGGCCGGCCGACGCGCAGAACGAGGTCCGCCTGGCCGTACAGCGCCGGAGCATCAGGCACGATCGTCGCGCCGGCTTCGCGGTAGGCATCGTCGAGGTTACCGGACGCCTTGCCCGCGCCCGACTGGACCAGCACCTCGATCCCTTCGCCGGCGAGCTGGCCGGCAATCTGAGGGGTCAGTGCAGCGCGAGTCTCGCCTGCGGCGGTCTCGAGAGGAACGGCAATCTTCATCAGGGCAGGATCTCTTCGGAGGGTCATTCACGAACGAACCGCCGCAGCTCAAATGGCGCGTGGCGGTTCGGGCTCAAAGTGTAGCAGAGAGCGTGATCGCGCCGATGCTGCCAGACTTTGACCGGTGCATGCCACCCAGCGAACCATCGTCGCCATCCTGCTCGCCGGCGCGCTCGCCGCCTGCGGCCAGGGTGATGCCGGACCATCCGAGTCGTCCGACGGATGGCAACGCATCGTCATCGCCGATCAGGGATTCTCCGTCGCGGTGCCAGAATCCTGGCAGGCGCTGTCCGCCGATGCCCTGGCCGGGAGCGGCGAGCTCGACGAAATCCTCGAGGCGAACCCGGACGCCGCGGAGCCGATCGAGCAGGCACGCAGCGCGATCATGAGCGGCCAGCTGGCTATGTTCGCCTTCGATGCCGCCGCCGACAGCGTTGCCTCAGGCTTCACGGCCAACGTGAACGCCATCAACGTCGGCTCGGTCACCGGATCTGCCCAGGAGGCCGCCGAAGCGGTCGCTGCGGAGATCGAGGCGCAGGTGCCGATTACCGGCGCAGTCGTGACCGACACCGTCACCCTCCCAGCTGGCGAGGCCGCGCTCATCCGCTACGACTGGTCGGTCGTGAACGTGAAAGGCGACCCCATCAACGTCAGCGTCACGCAGTACGCGATCATCGGCCAAACGAGTGGCTATGTG
>JACDHU010000078.1 GCA_013820865.1 Chloroflexota bacterium | reverse complement strand
GCTGAAGGCTGCGGAGCCAGCGTTCGGTCTCGGCGGGGGAGCGAAGGAGGATCTGGCGGAGATGAGGACGCGCTGCCAGCTCGGCGGCCGTCGAGCGTCCCCGCCGTCGGTGCGTGCTCAGGATCCACCACAGCAGGCTGTCCCGTCGCAGGATGTGGCTCAGGCGTTCGCGATTTCCGGTGCCCGGCCAGAACTCCTCGCGGGTGCGGAGGCGAGTGAGCGTTCGGCGGGCCCATCGGCGCAGGACCGTGCGCATCGGGTAGTCGAGCCATACCACGGTGTCCGCCCGCGACCAGGTCAGGGCGCGAGTCTGCGAGTAGCCGCCGTCCATGACCCAGCGGTCGGCCGCTGCCGCATCGGCGACGCGTGCAAGGAAGACCTCGTCCGGGACCGGCGTCCAGTTCGGCCCCCAGAAGAGCGCATCGAGCTCAACGACCGGCAGGTTGAGCCGCCGCGCAAGCGCACGTGAGAGGGTCGTCTTGCCCGAGCAACTGGTGCCGGTGACGCGGATGCGGTTCATGGCCGCGCCAGCCTAGCCGACGGGCGTGGCGTGCACGCAACGACGCGGGAAGGCACAATGCGCGAGTTATGGCGACTCCAAAGCCGGGCGAGATCCGTTGTCCGACCTGTCACCGCTCCACGGCGCCGGCCGCATTCTGCACGCAGTGCGGCTCGGCCATTCCGACCGATGCCCGCATCCGCCCGCGAGGCATGGATCGCAATGAGCTCCAGGACCGCATCCGCGCGCGGCGCTCGGGCGGTGAGCCGTACCGTCGCGGTGGGCTGGCGGACGACGAGCCCGGCGGCTACCGGCGCTTCGAGCCCGAGCCCGATGATGCGAACGCCCGTCGCGCCGATGCGGGCGGCAGCACGCGCCGGGACCACCTGCGTGATGCGTCGGCGTCCGCCACTCCGAGCGCTGTGCCCGACCGGCGTGACGTCACTCGCGATGATGAAGACCAGTGGGCTCGTCCCGTCGCCCCGGCCGCACCGGCCGCGGCTGCTGCATCCGATCCTGCGGCGCCGACGGTCGATGACGGCCTGCCGGCCCATGTCGACAACTACGACGACGCGGCCTACACCGACGACGCTGGTTATCCATACGAGTACGACGAGTGGGAGGATTCGCGCGATCGGCGTTCCTCGGGGGCGTCTGCTGTGGCGATCCTGGGGTTCCTGGGCCTCGGCGTGCTGGCACTGTTCGGCGGGGCCGTCCTGGCCGGCGTGTTCAACGAGGACCCAAGCATCGCTCGCGCCACGCCGACACCATCGGCCAGCGCCGCGATCGAGTCGATTCCGCCGGCCACCGCGCCGAGCGTCGCTCCCAGCGAGCAGCCACCCGCCAGCGCCGCGCCGAGCGGATCGCCGGCGGCAAGCGGCGAGCCGATCGAGTTTCCCGACGGCTTCACGGCCGAGGCGCAGCCGTGCCTGCCCGGCTCGGCCGGACAGAATGGGTGCAACTCGAATGGGTCGGTGAACAGCGGCACGACCGACATCTGGATCGGCTTCGCCGGCGGATCAGGGGATGACGTGATCGGCGCCCGGCTGCTCAATGCCGACGGCGATCAGCTCTCGGATGGCTCGATCGAGCTTGCCAGCATCGGCTGCGGCGTGGAGTGTCGCGGGTATACCCGCTTCAACTTCTCCAACCTGCCCGAAGGCACGTACACGGTGGAGGTCAGCCGAAACGGCGACCTGGCCGACCGCGTCACCTTCGAGGTGCAGTAGCCCGTCCTCCCCGGGTGGCTGGTCCGGTTGGCTGGCCCGGGTGGCCCGGGTGGCCCGGGACCTGCAGGAACCGGCGTCATCATGTCCCGCCGCATCTTCGAGCAGGTGCGCCTTCCGGTCGCCCTGCTCCTCCTGTTGATCGCAGGTTTCATTTTCTTCCCTCGCGACGACGAGCCCCAGGCAGGCTCTGATGCGACCCCCTCGATCGTCGCCGGACAGCCCGACGGCGTGATCATCTCGCCAACGCCCGAACCGATCCCCACTCGGTCCTTTACGCCGATCCCAACCGCGACGTTGAATCCGACCTCAACGCCGACTCCGGCACCGACCGCGACCGCGGATCCGACTCCCGCGCCGACCCCCGAGCCGGTGGCCGTTGGAGGCGCCGAGGTGCTCGCGTGTCGCTCGATCTCGGGCCCGACCTGCAACGGAGAGCTGGGCGATCTTCCGCCCAGCGCCGGCACCTTCACCGCGCTCGTGCGCTTCACCGATGCGAGCGCCGGTGATAGTTATAACGCGATCCTGGACGGGCCGTCCGGCACCATCCCTGGCGGTGCGTACACGCTCCAGGGCAGCGGCGATGGGTACTACTACACGACGTTCCAAGCCGGCGGCCTGCCGGCCGGTGAGTACACGTTGACCGCGACGCGCAATGGCGACGCGGTCGCCATCACGACCTTCCGCAAGGTCGGCGGTTGACGATCAGCGGCGCGGAGAGCCGCCCGCGTCACGTCGTCGAGCCGCCAGGGCACTGATCGCCTCGAGTACGCACCGATGCGCCGCCGCGGCGGTCACCTCGGCGTGGTCGAACGGCGGAGCGACCTCGACGACGTCCATGGCGGCGAGCTCAACGCTCCCGACGACCTGGCGGATCGCGCGCAGCAGCTCGCGGGTGAGCATGCCGCCGGGTTCGGGCGTACCAGTTCCGGGTGCCATGCCGGGATCGATGACATCGATGTCCACTGACAGGTAGATCACCTCCGGCCCGTCGAGCGCCTGGGCGATGGCGTCGGCCACGACCGCCTCAGCTCCGCGCTCCTCGATCTCGGTCATGAGGTGCCAGCGCATGCCCTGTTCGGCCATCCACTCCAGCGTCTCCGGGCCGGGCCAGTAGCCGCGCAGGCCGACCTGCACGAAGTTGCGCCCCGCCACCGCGCCCGACTCGATCAGCCGTCGCATGGGCGCGCCGTGAGAGCGCAGGTTGCCCCAGGTCGCGTTGGCGGCATCGGCATGCGCGTCGAAGTGCACGACGCCAAGGCGGCGCGGGGCGACGGCCGCGGCGACGGCGCTAGCCGATGGGTACGTGATCGAGTGGTCGCCGCCGAGGATGATGGGAATCGCGCCGGATCGCGCGACCTCGAGCACCTTGCGCTCGATCACGGCGTGCGCTCGCTCGACGTCCATGGGTGTCACCGGCGCGTCGCCGGCATCGACCACGTCGAGCCAGTCGTACGGCTCGATTCCGAGCGCCAGCGAGTTGATGGAGCCCGAGTGGTAGCTGGCCTGCCGGATCGCGCGCGGGCCGAAGCGGGCACCGGGCCGATGGCTGACCGCGTCATCGAACGGGGCGCCGACGATCGCCACGTCGGGCGCGCGCGCGGCGAGCGCGTCCGCATCGGTCACCCACGGAAGCTTCTGGAAGCTGGGCAGGCCGACGTAGCTGGGCAGGTTGAAGTCGTCGTAGGCGGTGTACGGGTCAGCCCCGGGCGGGGACTCGTCGTTCATGCCGCGTGCTCCGCGGCGCGTCTCGTCGGTCATGGCGCCTCGCGCGTCACCTCCGGCGGTTCCAAGGGGCGCCGTCGCGATGCGGAGCAGGCCCATTCGGATTGCGATCCTAGCACTACCATCACGGTCCATGGAGGACGGACCGATCTACAGCGTCACCGAGGCACGCGCGCTCGTGCCGCAGATTCGCGGCACGCTGCTGCAGCTGGCGGTGGAACGGCACCGAGCCGAGGCCGCGCATGTCGCACTGCACCACAGCCTGGACGGGATTGATGATACGTCGGACGATCGCGCGCGAGAACGGTTCGAGGCGGCAACAGCGGAGCATCGTTCCCTGGCGGATGCCCTGCTTGGGCACCTGCACTCGCTCGGGGTCGTCGTCCGGGATCTTGAGGCCGGCCTGGTCGATATCCCGACCGTTCGCGATGACGAACGGGCCTGGCTGTGCTGGCGCCTGGAAGATCCGGAGCTCGCCTTCTGGCACACCACGCGCGAGGGCTACGCCTCGCGACGTCCGCTCTGATGCCGCGTGTCACGGTGGTGGGCGACGCATTGCTCGACGTCTTCACTTGCCCGCATGATCCGATGCGCCCCGGTGCGGACGTTCCGGCCGACATCTTCCTCGGTCCCGGAGGACAGGGCGCCAACATCGCGCTTCGCCTGGCACGTCGCGGGGTGGAGGTCACGCTCGTCTGCTCGCTCGCGGACGACACGGCGGGCCAGCTGGTTCGCGCCGCATTGGAAGCTGAAGGGGTGGAGTTCGCCGCAGTGCCGGCCACCGTGACCGGCACGGTCGTGATCCTGGCCGATGAGCAAGGTGAGCGCACCATGATGAGCCATCGCACCTCCTTCGCCGCCAAGGCGACCGATGCGCTGCGAGACGATGCAGCCTGGCTGATCGTGTCCGGCTACCTCCTGCTCGAGCCTGATGCTGGCGCCTTCGTCCGAGCCGTCGCCGCGCATCAGGCACGTCGCGTTCTGGTCGGGTGTGCGGTCCCCGAGGACACGGTCGCCGCCTGGCGATCCGCGGCAGCGACATTGCGGCCCGACCTCCTCATCCTTAATACCGACGAGGCCACCCGCCTTGATGCTGGCGCCGTCCCTATCGGTCGCGTCGTCACCCATGCCGGCGGTGCGCGGGCGTGCATCGGTGCGCTGGACGTCACGGTTGCTACGCCGGCCGGGCCGCCGGCCGTCGACACGACCGGCGCCGGCGACGCCTTCGCGGCTGCGTTGGTGGATCGGCTGAGCGCTGTTCCGTGGCCGCCGTCCGCCGACGTCCTGGAAGCCGCGCTCAACGAAGCAACCGCCTACGCCGGTGCCGTGACGCGCACCCGCGGCGCGCAGGCATTCGTGGCCGGTGAACGCGGTGCCTCCGCACCGTGATGAGTAGCGACTGGCTCTCCGTCTCCGACGAGGTCCGCGCAGCGCTCGGTGCCGGCCGGCCGGTCGTGGCGCTCGAATCGTCTCTCATCGCCCAGGGTCTGCCGGTGCCCCACAACCTGGAGACGGCGATCGCGGCGGAGGAGGCGGTGCGGGAGTCGGGCGCGATTCCCGCGACCGTCGTCGTCAGCGAGGGCCAGCTGGTGGTGGGCGCCATGCGTCCTCTGCTCGAACGCCTGGCCGATCCGCAACAGCGCGTGGCCAAGGCCGGATCGCGCGACCTCGGCCCGCTCCTGGCGGCGCGCGCGCTCGCGTCGACCACGGTGAGTGCCACCATGCGCGCGGCGCACCTGGCCGGGATCGCCGTCTTCGCCACCGGTGGCATCGGCGGCGTCCATCGCGGAGCCGGGAGGAGCTTCGACATCTCGAGTGACATTGACGAGCTGGCGGCGACCCCGGTGGCCGTCATCAGCTCGGGCGCGAAGTCGATCCTCGATCTTCCGGCCACCCTGGAGCTGCTGGAGACGCGGCGGGTACCGGTCATCGGCTATGGAGTGGACGAGCTGCCGGCTTTCTACAGCACCAGTTCCGGCCTGCCGCTCACACACCGTGTGGATGGTCCGCGGGAGGCGGCCGCCGCGGTCGCGGCGCATCGGTCCATCGCGGGCGGGGGTGGCATGCTCATCGTCCAGCCGCCGCCCTCCGACCTGGCCATCGATCGCGAAGAGGTGAACGCGTGGATCACCGACGCGCTCCGCGATGCCGAAACGCGTGGTATCACCGGCGGCGCGGTGACGCCGCACCTGCTCGGATTTCTTGCGCGCGCCTCGGGAGGTCGGACGCTCAGCGTGAACATCGGGCTCATCGTCAACAATGCGCGCACGGCGGGTCGAGTCGCATCGGCCTTGACCTGACTGATCCGGACGGTATGCTCGGACCGACCATCGGAGGGACAGCGGAGCGGAGGACGCGCGAGCCCATGCGCATTTACGACGGCAGCCCGCGGCAGGACTGGGAAGAGGTCCTGCGCAGCGTCGGCGCATTCGCCGACGCCGAGAAGCTCAAGGAGCTGCTCTTTCTCGAGCTGGAAGGCGGGTTTCTGCTCCAGGGTCTCGCCCTGCCGGGTGGAGGCAATGACTCGGACAGCTTCGGCGCGCTCGCCAAGCGCACGTACGAGATGACCGATGAGCAGGTCGCCGAGCTGATGGACGCGTCGGCCGCCAAGCGCGGCTCGGCCGATCGGGATCGCCCGCTTCCGGACCTCATCAACTACTACGAGCTGGGCATGCGCATCATCGGCGCCTACGTCGACAGCCAGAAGGCGCACGATGTCTTCCTGTTCGAGCAGGACGGATCCTTCGTCCTGCGTCTTTTCGGCGTCGCGGGGTCGCACGGCAGCGGGCACCAGTTGTCCGAGTTCACGAAAGACGAGATCTTGGCTATGATCGAGGCCGCACCTGAGCAGCGACAGCAGCCCGCGCCGAACACCAGCGGCGCGCCATAGCAGGGAGATCCTTCTCATGAAGGCGATCAAAGTTCTTCTCATCAGCATCGCGGCAGTCGTGGCGGCGATGATCGTGATCCCGCTCACCATCCTCGCCGGACTCTTCGTATGGCTGAAGGTCACCGAAGAGACCGATGACGACGAGATGGAGCTCGACGACGTCGTCTAGGAGTCGATAAGGCACGTGGGGGCCTGCCCGGCCTGCCGGACTCCGCCACTACCCGGTGGCGAGGGCCCAGGCCGCGGTCCAGCACACGGCCGCCACGAGCATTCCCATCCACAGCCGATGTGGGCCAGAGATTCCCTGCGTGACGGCGGCGAGGCCGACGACACCGAGCAGCACTCCGGGCGGCTCCAGGGTGCCCCCCAGGCTGAGCGCGAATCCCACCGCCAACCCGACTCCCATGGCCAGCGACCAGCCAACGCGGAAGGCGATCCGGCGGCCCAGGACCTGCGCCAGGTTTCGTGAGCCAAGCGTCGCGTCGGCGTCGAAGTCGCGGAGCGTGTTGGCAAGGTGCGCGGCCGCGGCGAACGGGCCGACGAGGATGGGAGAGAGCGCGACACGATCGAGGGGCACGCCGACGCCGGCCGCCACCCAGAGCGGCAGGAGCCCGAAGCTCACGAGATAGGGCATAACCGAGGCCGGCGTGCGCGACAGCCACAGGTTGTACGAGATGGCCGATGCAGATGCCGCCAGGCCCAATGTCATTGGCGCAAGGCCAAGGGGAAGCGAGCCGCCAATCTGCAGCGCCAGGCCAGCGCCGGCCATTGCCAGTGCCATCGGTGGCGAGACCGCGCCGGACGGGATCGGCTTCGAGGGCTGGGCCAAGGTGTCGCGCGAGCGATCGGTCCAGTCGTTGAGCGCCCCGGTCAGAATTTGCGAGCCCAGCACGGCAAGGACTGTGAGCGCCAGCCGGAAGTCGAGTGGTTGCTGTGTCTGCGCCATGAGGATCGTTCCGAGGGCGGCACTCAGAAAGACCACCGCGAGAGTCGGCGCCGGGTGGACGAGGCGCACGAGGCCGACCAGCATCCTCATTCGCGGTCGGGTTGTGGGGCGCGATCCGGCATCGGCGTACGGTAGCGCTCGTGATCTTCCTGCGCACCTGGGT
>JACDHU010000352.1 GCA_013820865.1 Chloroflexota bacterium | reverse complement strand
CGTCAAGGCCGCGGAGGAGGCCGATGCCATCGTGATGGTGGACGATGCCCACGCCTCCGGCGTCCTGGGCCGCAACGGACGCGGAACGGTCGATCACTTCGATCTTCATGGCCGCGTGCACGTCCAGGTGGGAACGCTCAGCAAGGCGATCGGCGTGTTGGGCGGCTACGTCGCGGGGCCGGCGTCGTTGCGAACGGTCCTGGAGCACAGAGCGCGCCCCTTCCTGTTCTCGACCTCGCACCCGCCGGCGGTGGCGGCCGCGTGCCTGGCGGCCATCGACGTGCTGGAGTCCGAACCGGAGCTCATCGAGAGGCTGTGGGACAACGCCCGCCACTTCAAGGCCGGCCTCGAGCGCCTGGGCTTCGACACGGGAGCCAGCGAGACACCGATCACGCCGGTGATGGTGGGCGCGGGTGCCCTGGCGCATCGGTTCAGTGACCGGCTGTTCGAGGAGGGCGTGTTCGCGATGGGAATCGGATTCCCGACGGTGCCGGAGGAGAAGAGCCGGGTGCGGACGATCGTCACCGCGGAGCATTCGCGTGAGGAGCTCGACACCTGCCTTGAGGTCTTCGAGCGCGTCGGACGCGAGCTGGCCATCATCTGAGGGCCGATGCGGTGCGTGCGCGCACCGCCGAAGATGGTCACGGCCCAATGGTGGTGCTACCGTGCGGCCACCGATACTCGTGCCCCGAGCCTGCTGCCCCGATGCGTGACCGACCCTTGAGCGCGACCCTGCGGCCGACCTTCGTCGGCAGGGTCCGTCGCGCACCCGCAGGGTCACCATCAACCGTTGCTCACGAGGCCGATGTCGACGCCCTGGCGCAGGCCGCGACGCGTGGAGACACCGAGGCGGTCGGCCGTCTGTACGACGCCCTGGTCGACCGCATCTACCCGTACGTCGCCGTGCGCGTGCGGCGCCGCGAGGATGCGGAGGACCTCACGCAGCTCGTGTTCGAGCGGATCGTGGGGGCGCTGCCGCGCTACCGTCACAACGGGCGGCCATTCGCCGCGTTCGCCTTCCGGATCGCGCGCAACGCCGTCATCGACCATCAACGTCGGCTCAAGCCCACTGAGCCGCTCGGGGCGATCGCCGAGTCGAGCGACGGAATGGGCGTCGAGGCCATGTCGCTGCGCGAGGAGTCGATCCGCGAGCTTCGAAGCGCCATCCGTCATCTCACGCCCGATCAGCAGGAGGCATTGGCCCTGCGCTACGCCGCGGGACTCTCGGCCGAAGAGGCTGCCCGGGTCATGGGTCGCCACGCGGGGACGGTGCGCGGCCTGACGTTCCGCGCCATCGAGTCCCTGCGTCGTCATCTGTCCGCGGAGGCCGGCCGATGAGCTTGTTCAAGGGCTCCCTGCGCTCGCCCACGATCTGGTCGGACGAGGCGATCGAGCGGTATCTGACGGCGCTTCGCGCGGAGGTGGAGATCGATCCGCTGCGTGTCCAGATCCTGCCGGATCGATTCCATCCCGAACTCGCCGCCTACGCGCTGCCGGAGCGCATCGGCGAGATGGGCCGCCTGGCCGCCGCCGGCGACTCGGAGGGCGTGGCCGGGCTGGCCGCCACGATCGAGGCGGGCTACCTCGAGCTGCTCGCCATTGATCCCGCCGGGACCGATGCCGCCCTGCATCAGTACTTCGTCGTCCTCGATCGTCTCCTCGAGCGTCTGCCCGAAGGCGCCCGCTCGGCCATCCAGACGACCATCGATCGGGCTGCCGAGGCACGTGGCGGCGCGCCGGGGAGCGGATCGACAGGTGATGGTCGCGGACCGGGCGATCGGCCCGACGACGATGCCTCGTCCGGCGGCTCCACGGATCGCGACACGTCACCGACGTCCACGCGCTCGCTTAAGCCGCAATCGACGCCCAGGGCGCACGACCCGGCATCGTCGTATTCGACACCGAAGGCCACGAAGTCGCCAAAGCCCGACGGAAGCTGACGCTCCATGACCCTTTCGCACGCTCACACCGGGCCTGACCGATGGCGAATTCCCACCCGCAAGTGGCTAACGGTCGTGTGATGCAGATCTGATGACGGACCGATGCGCGCCGGAGCTCGGATATCAGAAGACGCGGTAGAGGCGAACCTCTACCGCGTCCCTGCCAGGGGGGCTGGATGAATCGCGGGGCCGGCCGTGACCGACCCCGCGGGTGGACTACCGGCGGCGGCTTCGCGCCTTCACGTTCGCCAGCGTCATCGCGCTGAGCGATGCGCCGAAGAGCGCAACCAGCAGCTCGAGCGGCACGGTGACCGGCTCGCCA
>JACDHU010000351.1 GCA_013820865.1 Chloroflexota bacterium | reverse complement strand
ATGAGAACGGCGCCGATCTGGTGAACGTCCAGGTTCTGCCGCTCGTTGCCCTGCGCGACACCGTGATCTTTCCCGAGATGATCGTGCCGCTCCAGGTCGGCCGCGAGCGCAGCGTCAAGGCGCTCGACCGCGCGGTTCGCACCTCGCAGCCGGTGGCGCTCGTCACGCAGCGTTCGTCTGAGCAGGAGGAGATCACCAGCGTCGATGAGCTCTATCCGATCGGCACGCTGGCCAAGATCGCGCAGGTCATCCGCCTCCAGGATGGAACGATCCGCGCCATCGTGCAGGGCCAGCGCCGCATCCGGCTGCTCGATCTGCTCCAGACCGATCCACACCTCGAGGCCCGCGTCGAGATGATCGACGACGGCCATGAGAAGACGCTCGAAATTGAGGCCCTCATGGCCTCAATCCACGGCCAGATCGAGCAGTACGTCAACTCTGGTGCGGCCGTCCCGCCTGAGGTTGCGGTAGCCGCACGCAACATCACCGATGGGGGCCTCCTGGCCGACATGACCGCCTACAGCCCGGAGATGTCGACCGAGCAGCGTCAGGAGCTGCTGGAAACTGTGGACGTCGCCGATCGGCTGCGTCTCGCCAGCGCCTTCCTCGCCAAGCAGATCGAGGTCCTCGAGCTGAAGGGACGCATCCAGTCCGAGGTCAAGTCCGAGATGGACAAGACCCAGCGCGAATACATCCTGCGCGAGCAGATGAAGGCCATCCAGAAGGAGCTCGGCGAGGACGATCCCGCCGTCGCGGAGGCAACCGAGCTGCGCGAGCGCGTCGAGGCCTCCGCCATGCCGGACGAGGTCAAGGAGCGCGCCCTCAAGGAAGTCGACCGCCTGTCCCGCATCCCGAGCGCAAGCCCGGAGCAGGGCGTCATCCGCACATACGTGGACTGGCTGGTGAACATGCCGTGGGGCATCGAGACAGACGACAACATGGACCTCGAGGACGCGGAGAAGATCCTGCACGAGGATCATTGGGGCCTCGAGAAGCCGAAGGAGCGGATCGTCGAGTACATGGCGGTGCGAAAGCTCGCCGATAAGATCCGCAGCCCCATCCTGCTCTTCGTCGGCCCTCCCGGCGTCGGCAAGACGAGCCTGGGCAAGAGCATCGCGCGGGCGATGGGCCGCAAGTTCGTGCGGATGAGCCTCGGTGGAATCCACGATGAGGCGGAGATCCGTGGTCATCGGCGCACCTACATCGGCGCGCTGCCGGGTCGAGTCATGCAGAACATCAAGACGGCGGGCTCTGCGAATCCGGTCTTCATGCTGGACGAGATCGACAAGGTCGGGATGGACTTCCGCGGCGATCCGTCATCGGCGCTGCTGGAGGTGCTCGACCCTGAGCAGAACAACACCTTCGCCGATAACTACCTCGAGGTGCCGTTCGACCTGAGCAAGGTGCTCTTCATCGCCACGGCCAACATGCTCGATTCCATTCCGCCCGCGCTGCGCGACCGGATGGAGGTCATCAACCTGGCGGGCTACACGCAGCTCGAGCGCGTTCGCATCGCGGAGCGCTTTTTGGTGCCGAAGCAGCTCGAGAACCACGGCCTGACCGAAGAAAACCTGAAGTTCGAGGAGGCGGCGCTCGTTCGCCTGATCCAGGCGTTCACCCGTGAGGCGGGCGTCCGGAACCTCGAGCGCGAGATCGCCAACGTGGCCCGCAAGGTCGCCCGCCGAGTCGCGAGCGACGCGAAGTACACGGTCGTGGTCAAGCCGGAGGCACTCGAGGATTACCTCGGACCGGGCCGGTTCGAGTACGGCGAGCTGGAGGCGGAGGACCAGATCGGCATGGTGACCGGGCTCGTCGTCAGCGACGCGGGCGGCGACATCGTGCAGGTCGAGGCGACCCGCATGGACGGCAAGGACGACTTCCTCCTGACCGGCCAGCTCGGCGACGTGATGAAGGAGTCGGCGCGTGCCGGGATGAGCTACATCCGGGCACGACAGAAGGAGTTCGGGATTGAGCCCGCCACCTTCGAGAAGTCGACCGTCCACATCCACGTGCCAGCAGGCGCCACCCCCAAGGATGGCCCGAGTGCCGGCGTGACGATGGCAACGGCCATGGCCAGCCTGCTCACCGGCAAGCCGGTCCGGCGCGACCTGGCCATGACGGGCGAGATCACGCTCCGCGGCCGCGTTCTGCCCATCGGCGGACTGAAGTCCAAGCTACTGGCGGCGCACCTGGCGGGCGTGAAGACGGTCCTCATTCCGAAGCGGAACGAGAAGGACCTGGTGGATGTGCCGGACGAGGTGCTCC
>JACDHU010000350.1 GCA_013820865.1 Chloroflexota bacterium | reverse complement strand
ACCCCTGGGCGGAGTGGTTGAAGTCGAGCGGATTATACGTGCTCACGGCGGTGCTTCCATGCACCGATGGTCCCATTCTGCGGGCCGACGAACGCTTCGGACCAGACCGATGTCGCGTTTGCAGTCTAGCCATTATATCACTATTGATATATCGGCTGACAGTTTCGCGACCCATCGGCCAGACCGGACCCGAGCACGCGGCAGCCACCATCAGACGAGCACTTTTCCAGTGGGCCTTGGACCCCGTCAGCCGAGATGACGCTCCAGGAACTCGAGCACGCGGGACCGATACTCCTCGGGATTGACCACATATGCCTCAGCGTGCGCGGCGCCCGAAACGGCATACAGCTCCTTGGGTTCACCCGCCGCCTCGTACAGCCGCAGGCTCTGGTCCGGACTGATGAGCTGATCCCCCTGGGGAGAGATGACGAGCAGCGCGCGTGGCGCGATCCGGCCCACGACACTGATCGGATCCCGTAGGCGCGAGCGCGTGCGTAGCTTGGCCGCGCCGACGATCAGGCGCGCTCCGACCCGCGCCAGCGGATAGCCGATCTCGCGCATGCGGTTGCCGATGGGATGATGCAGCTCGGCGAAGGGCGCATCGGCCACGACAGCGGCGACGGCCAGGTCGGGCGCGGACACGATGGCCGTCGACGCGCCCATGCTGATCCCGAACAACGCGGTCGGACCCAGTCCGCGGCTCTCCAGGAACCGGACCGCGGCCGCCACATCGCGCCGCTCATGCGAGCCCAGGGTCACGCGTGAAGCATCACTCTCGCCATGGCCGCGAAAGTCGAACTGGAGCACGTGATGGCGTTCGTGCAGCCACGGAACGAATGCGGCCAGCTCCGGCAGCCGATGACCACCGAATCCGTGGAGCACCACCACCGCCGTGCGGGTGTCGCGCGCGGCCGGGATCAGCCAACCAGAGAGCGTGACGCCATCGGCGGTGGTAAATCGCACCGGCTCGTACTCCAGCCCGATGTCGGCGGGCGTGGCCGGCCCTCCCTCGATCAACGGCAGGAACGGACGAATCGTCGGGTGCGTGAGGAACCCCGAGCCACGTACGGCCACCGCGGCCAGGTAGATGCCGGTAAGCAGCCCGCCAACGCGGCCGACCACCCGGAAAACTCCACGGATCATCCGCCGTCAGCAGCTCCAGCCGGATCCGCGAGCCGTGTTGTGCGCATGGCGTCGCTGATCGGTCGGGTGAGCTCGGACAGCTCCATCGGCACGATCCACTTCGTGCTCTCGCCATCGGCCAATGCCTTGAGCGCGTCGAGGTACTGGAGCGCCATCGTCTTCTCGTCGATCCCGCGGGCGGCGCTGAAGATGGTCTGGAGGGCGTTGGCGTAGCCCTCGGCGCGCAGGATCTGCGACTGGCGCTCACCCTCTGCCCGAAGGATGCTCGATTGCTTGTCGCCCTCGGCCACGTTGATCGTCGCCTGGCGCGTGCCCTCCGACTCGGTGATGAGCGCGCGTCGGTTGCGCTCGGCGCTCATCTGGCGGTTCATGGCGTCCTGGATGTCGCGCGGCGGCACGATCTCGCGAATCTCGACCGACGTGATCTTCACGCCCCAGCGATGCGTGACCTCATCCAGCTTGGCGCGCAGAACGTTGTTGATCTCCTCGCGCTTGGCGAGGACGTCGTCGAGCGGGATATCACCGATCACTGCCCGCAGCGTCGTCGCCGCCAGCGCCTGTGATGCACCGGTGAAGTCGGTGATGGCGGTGACCGTCACATCGGGCTGAAACACCTTCGAATACACCAGGAAGTCGATGCTGATCGGCGCGTTGTCCTTCGTGATGCAGGTCTGCTGCGGCACTTCGAGGAAGCGCTCGCGCAGGTCCACCTTGACCGCCTGCTGCACAAAGGGAATGAGCAGCACGATGCCCGGACCACGCGCGCCCTGGAGGCGACCGAAGAAGAAGACCACCAGGCGTTCGTATTCGCGCACGATGTGGACGATGCTGAACAGCACCCACAGCCCCAGCGCGGCACCGATGACGATGAAGATGAGACCGATGTAGTCTTCCATGACGGTGTCCTATTCCTCCGTGCGTCCCCCGTCGCCGGCCGGCGCGGGCTCGACGATCAGCTCCAAGCCGTCCACGCCAACAACGCGGACGGTCACTCCGGGACCGATGTCACCGGTGGTGCTGCGGGCTGACCAGCTCTCGCCGCCAGCATAGGCGATCCCGGTCGGACCGATGAGCGTCTGCGCGGTGGCCATGCCACCCACCAGCGCCCCGATCGGCTGGTTCGAC
>JACDHU010000349.1 GCA_013820865.1 Chloroflexota bacterium | reverse complement strand
TGTGCCTCGAGGATGCCGCGCATCTCATCGAAGTAACGCCTCATCACCTCGCGCAGCGTCTCCGAATCGAGCGCCTCGCCCAGATCGGTCGAGCCCTTGAGATCGCTGAAGACGATCGTCACCGTCCTGCGCACCTCCTGTGCGGGAGGCGCGGCGCCCAGCGGCGAGCCGCAGGACCCGCACAGTCGAAACCTGGCCGGATTCTCCTCTCCGCACGCCGGACAGGTCTGCACGATCGGCGTCTCCGCTTCCGCGGTCGGCTACTTGAAACCCGGTCGCCAGCTCCCGTTGTCGGTGGCGTACACCAGCAGTCGCACGTAGTTGACACCGTCGCGCCGAATGCTGCGTGCGCTCGATAGGCATCGGCCTGGCCGTGCCCGACCCTTGGGTCCGAGCTCGCAGCGCGGGATCTCCATCGGCGGCCCTTCGGACTCCTCGGAGTGGAACAGCACGACATTCCGTCCGTCGACGCGCTGCTTGCGGTCGACCTTCTCGACGTGGATCGCGATCGTCAGCGGGTTGTCGGCCGGAGCCGATGGCGCGACCAGGTCGAGCCTCTGCCCGACCCAGGTCACACCGAGGACCTCCGGCGCGCCAGCCAGCTCACGCAACTCGCGCAGGCTCACGTCGCCCGAGACTCCCTCCGGGACGGTGATGGAAGTGAACTGATATCCATCCCCCGGCTGTGTCTCCAGCCTGAATGGCGCGTCTCCGGTGGCGTAGCCGGACGCCTCGTCCGGCGACTCACTGGTTGGCCTGCCTCCGTCGGTGCTCACCGCTCGCCCTCCTGCGCTCCCTACCCGTTTGCCCGCTGGCGTTGCGGGCGGTGTACACCACGAACGCCCAGTAAGGCAACCCCACGCGTCAGGGCTCGACGTCGGCGATCATCTCGTCCAGTGCAACCGATCCGTCGATGAAGCCGAGGCGCACCATCGTCTCGTATGCCTGACCCCACAGCTCGGTGTCGATGGCTCCGTCCGCGAAACCATCCCCGGACCACAGCTCGACCGTCGCCTCCAGGACCGCTCGGGCGACCTCCGGGTCCTCGGCAATCGTCGGGACAGCCTTCTCCGCGGCCGCGAAGCCCAGCTCCGGATCGGCGATCACGGCCGCCTGCGCCGCGGCGGTGGCTTCGACGAAGGCCCGCACCACCTCGGGATCATCGGACAGCAGGTCGTCACCAACGATCATCCCGGGTCCGGGCAGCGGCACCACGCCATCGACGGTGAGCAGTCCGACTTCGGTGCCGCGACCTTCAAGTCGCAGCGGCTCGTTGTTGCGGAAGCCGGTGATCAGCTGCACATCGCCGTTCGAGAGGCCGTCGACCTGGTTGAACTGCGGATACTCGCGGATCGTGACGTCGTCCTCCGAGAGTCCTCCGGCCTCGAGCAACGCGAGCAGCGCGTGCCAGGAGGAGCCGAAGCGCCCGGGCGTGCCGATCGTGGATCCGGCCAGGCCCGACGGCTCCGCGGGCACATCGGCCGCGGCCCCGATCAGCGCCACCGGGAACGACTGGTACAGGGTCGAGACGTAGCGCATCGGGATGCCCGAGGTGCGGCCGATCATGACGTCGGTCGCATCGGCCACGCCGAACTCGGCCTGCCCATCGGCGACCAGGCGTTGAACGTCCGGCGCCTGCCGGTGCTCAATGGTCACGGCGAGGCCGGCATCGGCATAGAAGCCGTCCTGCTGCGCCACGTAGAACGGCGCGAACTGGACGTCGGGGCGATAGCCGAGGAGCAGCGTGACCTCGCGCAGTTCGGTCGGCGACTGCGCAGGCGCCGGTGCCTGGCAGGCGACAAGAATGAGGGCGAGGAACACGGTCAAGGGTCGCATCGGGGACATCGGATTCCTTTCTAACGGCTGACGAGCTGCCGCTCAACCGCCACGACCAGGCCATAGAAGGTGAGGCCGATGATCGCGAGGGCACCGAGCGCAACGAACATGAGCGGGGTGTCGAACAGCCCCTGGTTGGCAATGAGGATCAGGACGCCGAGTCCGGTCTGCGCGCCGGCCCATTCGGCGACCACGGCACCGATCACCGCGAGCGTCACTCCCACGCGCAGGCCGCCGAACAGGACCGGCAGTGCGGATGGGATCTGGAGCAGCCGGGTGCGCTGGACGCCGCTCGCGCCGAGGCTGCGCAGCATCTCGTCCAGGAGCGGATCGGTCGAGCGGATGCCGACCATGGTGGCGATGGCGATCGGGAAGAAGACGATGAGCGCGCAGATCACCACGCGGGCGGTCAGGCCGCCGCCGAACCAGATGT
>JACDHU010000348.1 GCA_013820865.1 Chloroflexota bacterium | reverse complement strand
ATGGACGCGTTCCGCCGAAATCTCGACCTTGTCGAGGAGGTCGTCGTCGAGGAGCGGCCGGACGACGCTGCCCGGATACACGACCTCGTGGTCGCCGCCCAGGCTGGCGATCCGCCATGAAGTCTCAACCGCCGGGCTGGTTCGCCGACGTCCTGCTCGGCAAGCCGCCACGCGAGGCTCGCGCCGCAGCCGTTGGGCTGGCGGATGAACAGTTCGCGCCGCGCGACGTCTATCTGCAGGTCCTTGCCCCGGCGCTTGAAGAAGTCGGCTCGCGCTGGCAGCGAGGGACGGCCACGGTCGCGCAGGAGCATCTCGCGACGGCGCTCGTCTTGTCCATCATGGCGACGCTCGCGCCGCGTCTCGACGAACCGCCGGTCGTCGGGCGAAGCGCCGTCCTGGCCGGAACCGACGGCGAACTGCACGCGGTGGGTCTCCGAATGCTCGGTGACTTCCTTGAAGCCGACGGTTGGGATATCCACTATCTCGGTGCGCTGACGCCAGAGGGTGAGGTCGAGCGTTTCACGGCAGACATGGGACCGGACGTCGTCTGCCTGTCTACCACGTTGACGACGCACCTTCCGGCGGTCAGATCCACGATTGCCGCCCTGAGACGGCTGCCGATACCACCGCTGATCATGGTCGGCGGACGTGCCTATGGCGGCGATGCCGCGGTTGCGCTGGGGATCGGCGCCGATGCATTCGCCGCCGATGTCGGGGTGGCATCCGAGTTCCTGCGCGCCCACTTCGCGGATGCATGACCCGCATCAGGTCGGCCAGAAGGAACTGGCAGGTCTCGATCTCGCAACCCTCGTATGGTCGAGCGGATCGGTCATCGCCGCCATCACCACCCCGACGGGCGAGATCCGGGATGTCAACGCGACGCTCCGGCAACTCGCCGGCCGCGATCCTCGAGGAGAGAACGTTGCCACCTTCATCGCCGAGGGCCAGGGCGACGCGTTCGCTGCATGGTTGCTCGAGTTGGACAGCCGGTGGCTGACTCGAATCTGGGGAGCGCTGCCGCGGTCGGATGGTCTGGCTCGGGATTTCCAGTTCAGCGCATGCCGCAGGGCGGACGGCATGCTCGTACTGATTGGGGAAGCGGTGGCCACGGACGATCTTGCCTCGGCCCTGCTCGACGTCAATAGCGACCTCGTCGAGGAACACCGCCGCCTGGAGAAGGAGAAAGAGCGACTCGATCGGGAGGGTTATCAGGACGCCTTGACGGGCATCGCGAACCGTAGGGCATTTGACGCACGGCTCGCGGGTGAGGTGGAGCTGGCTGATGCCGTCCGTCCTTTCGCGCTGGTGATGCTCGATGTTGATCACTTCAAGGACTTCAACGACCGGTTCGGCCATCCGGCGGGCGATGCCGTCCTCCGATGGCTCGGGTCGCTCCTCCAGGCAGCGGCCCGACGCGGCGACCTCGTTGCGCGGTACGGCGGGGAGGAGTTCGTCGCGATCCTGCCCGGCGCGGACGTCCTCGAGGCAGCCCGGTGGGCCGATCGACTCCGGAGCGCCATGCGTGACGCCCCGGCCGAGGGAGTCGATGTTGCCGTCACCATCAGCGCTGGTGTGGCTGCCTGGGCACTCGGCGATCGCGGTGCGGATGTCATAGCACGAGCGGACAAGGCGCTCTACTCGGCGAAGCGATCGGGACGCGACCGGGTGGTGGCCGAAGGAGTGCCCCCATCCCCGCCACCACAAGGGGCGCCTGATCTGCCGAGGCCGATCTGGGACGCGAGCTCGATCGGGATTGCCATTATCGAGGGGCTCGTCGTCCGGCGGGTCAACCCTGCGCTCATTCGTCTCCTCGGCCACGCGCCTGACGATGAGCCAGCCGGGTCATTAGTTGCTCCTGATCAGGCCCCCGCCTTCGAGGAATTCGTCCGCAGTGCCGGCGTGGAGTGGACGAGGGCGACATTCGGCGTCGGGGCCGGCGCGCGCGACGTCTCCCTCGACCACGTTGCGTGGGTGCGCCGTCGCGGAGGAACTGTGGAGCTGTTGCTTGAACCCGCTGCCGCCGAGCGTGGCGTGGTGGAAGAAGCCCTCCTCGAACTGCTGAACGACTTGGTGGAGGTTCAGCGGGAACTCCAAAGGAGGGCCACTGACCTGGAGCGCGCCCTGGCGGGGTCCGCCACCGCGCGACGTCGCATCGCGCATCTCGAGCGACGTCTCGCCGCCCTGGCTCAAGAGACCAATCCGCGATGACGTAATGCGGCTCCGACGGCGATGAGGAGCCGCCCAATGGCAAGCGAGCTGCTGGCCGGCG
>JACDHU010000077.1 GCA_013820865.1 Chloroflexota bacterium | reverse complement strand
TCTCCGCGGGCGTCGTGCTGAGCGCCGTGGGAGGCAACGTGTCGACGATCGCGGCATACGCCGACGTCCGGCTGCCAATTCGTACGCATCCCCTCCAGGCCTTCGTCACGAATGAGTACGCGCAGGCCTTTGGCCCGATCCTCAGCGACACGGAGCTCCTGTGCTACGTGTCGCAGACCGCCCGCGGCGAGATGGTCATCGGGGCCGAGTACGAGCGTCAGCCGAGCTACTCGCTGCAGTCCTCATTCAGCTTTCTCCAGAGCTGCGCCGCCAAGGCGACGCACCTGTTGCCGTTCCTGCGCAATCTGCGCATCCTGCGCCAATGGGCCGGCATCTGCGATATCTCCGCTGACTTCTCGCCGATCATGGGCGAAAGTGGCGTGGACGGATTCCTGATCACGACCGGCTGGGGCACCTGGGGGTTCAAGGCGATCCCCGCCGGCGGTGAGCAGATGGCGGAGCTCATCGCCACCGGACGCACACCCGCGCTCCTTGCCCCCTTCGGCCTGGACCGATTCGCGAGCGATCATGCCATGGCGGACCAGGGCTCGACGGGGACGCGCTGATGCTGTGGATCACGTGCCCCATTTGCGGGCGCCGCCCCGTCGAGGAGTACGGCTTCGGCGGTGAGCTCCGGCGTGTCCCCGAACGGATCACCGATCCGGTCGCGCGAGATGTCGACTATGCGTGGATGTACGACAATCTCGACGGCATCACGATCGAGCGCTGGTTCCACCAGGCCGGCTGCCGCCGCTGGCTCACGCTTCGGAGAGACACCACCACCGACACGGTCGTTTGACGAATGCTGACCCGCCTGTGTCCCTGAGGCGGGTGGTTCCAGCCTTCGGTAACCACTCGCGTCGAGCGAGCTCTCCGGGTACTCTATGCTCAGGATCGCCCGCCGGGCGGATCCACGCCGGAAATAGGGTGACCGCAAGTGAGCAGCCGCATCGACGAGCTGGACGCCATCGTCCGCCAGTTCGACCTCAATGAGCATCCGTTCTACATCGAGTGGCGCGCCGGCACGCTGCCGGTCAACCGACTGGCCGTGTACGCCGACGAGTGGGCGCCCTTCATCGCGGTGGTGGACCAGGGCTGGGATCGGCTCGGCCATGCGGAGTACGCGGTCGAGGAGCGCGAGCACGACGCCCTGTGGTCACACTTCCGTACCGCGCTGGGTGCCGCGAGCCAGATGACCCGGCCGCAGTCCAAGACGCTGCTGGCGGTGGCCCAGTACGCGTTCGCTTCGGTCCCCGAGTCACTTGGCGCCCTCTATTCGTTCGAGGTCCAGCAGCCGGTGACCGCGTCCAGCAAGCTTGCCGGGCTGCGCGAGCACTACGCCGGCACGGTCGACGCCGATGCCCAGCAGTACTTCGTGGAGCACGCGGTCGAGACCGATGAGCCCGCCATGCTGGCCGCCCTGATCGACGGCCTGTCCGATGGCGACTTCGCGCGGGCGCGGACCACCTGCGCCGTCTTCAGCGCCGCCGCCTGGGGCGCACTCGACGGGGTCTATTACACCGACTGAGGCGTGCTCGGCCGTTGGTCGGAGCATCGGCCTGGAGCCGTCCTGCTTGGTCCGGGCCCAATCGACGGAGATGTTGCCGAAGATGAGAACCTTCCCGCAGCTCGCCGGAGCTGCACCGGGACCTGACGAATGTGGCGGGATAGTTCAACCGTCGAGGACTTGCCGTTGACGTGGAGCCGGTCTTCAGCGAGCTCGTCGGTCTGGCATGAGGAGGACCGCGGCAGTTCGATCGATGGCGGCCTGGCCGACTGACCTCTACCGCCCGAGGTCAGCGCGCGTACCGGACGCCCCCGCCGCGCCGCTCCTTGTTGAGCCGTCGGTTGAGGTGCAGCCCCTCGAGTACGAACTCGGTCGCCGATGCGATCCCGGCCGGAGACTCGCCGGCATCCAACCGTCCGATCGCGGATCGAAGCTCCGGCACGGCGCTCACCAGATCACCATGCGCCGATGACGGCACGAACTCTCCGACCTCGGCCTGGAGGCCCTGCTCCTCGAACTGCTCGATGAGCGGAACCAGCTCCGACAGGGCGAAGTGCCGGTTGAAGACGTTGACCACTGCGCGTGCGACGAGCTTTTCCACCACACGGTCCTCCCGGGTCTCGTCGCCCAGCGTCTCGAGCTCGATCTTGCCCGCCGTCGAGGCCACGACCGCCGGCAGATCGCTGATGCGCGGGGCCGCCGAGGGCTCGCCGAGCCGCACGGCACGCTTGAGCGCGGCCGCGGCCAGCGTCTCGTGGTTGGCGATCGTCACCCGGACGCTGACGCCCGATCGCTGGGAAACCTCGGAGGAGCGCCGCGCCAGCTGCGATAGCTCTGCGGTGACCTCCTTCATGAAGCCCGGTACCTGCACGGCTACCGGTGCATCGGCTTCGCCAAAAATGGTGGCTTCAGCTTCCATGATCTCGATCTCGGTCGCTGTCTCTTCGGGGTAGTGCGTACGGATCTGCGCGCCGAATCGGTCCTTCAGCGGCGTGATGATGCGCCCGCGGCTGGTGTAGTCCTCCGGGTTGGCGCTGGCAATGACGAACAGGTCGAGCTCCAGGCGCACGCGGTAGCCGCGAACCTGGACGTCGCGCTCCTCCATCACGTTGAGCAGGCCGACCTGGATCCGTTCGGCCAGATCCGGCAGCTCGTTGAGGCAGAAGATGCCCCGATGCGTGCGCGGCAGGAGCCCGTAATGGATGGTGAGTTCATCCGACAGATACCTGCCCTCGGCGACCTTGACCGGGTCCACCTCGCCGATAAGGTCCGCGATACTGATATCGGGCGTCGACAGCTTCTCGCTGTACCGATCCGATGACGACCACCAGGAGATCCGCGTGTCGTCACCGTATTCGGCAACCGTGGAACGCGCCAGGGGTGAGATCGGGTGGAGAGGATCATCATGGAGCTCGGTGTCGGTGACGTACGGGACCCACGGGTCGAGCAGGCTGACCAGCGAGCGGGCGATGCGGCTCTTGGCCTGTCCCCGCTCACCGAGCAGGATGACGTCCTGCCCCGCCAGGATCGCATTCTCGAGCTGCGGCAACACGGTGTCGTCGTAGCCCAGGATGCCGGGCAGAAACGGCTGACCCTCCCGGATGCGCGCGATCAGGTTGGCGCGCAGCTCCCCCTTGACGCTCCGGCTGCGATACCCGGCGGCGCGCAGCTCCCCGAGTGTCGTCTCTGCCGGGCGTTCAGTCATGGGTCTCAGGATAGTCGCGGATGGCCACCGCCACCGAGGGAGGGTCGCAGATCCCACGTTCGGCGAGCGACTCCAGGAAGGCGGACCGATGCGCCAGCTCCGCCTCAAAGGCGTCGACCCCCAGGCCGAGCGTGCCAGCCAGGACGGCGTAGGCGACCGAGTCGTGGATGAACGGGCGGGCCGAGCGGCCGCCGTCGTCGGGCAGCATCGGCGGCGAAGGCAGTCGCTGTGCTCCGGTCAGCCTGGGCGATCGGTGTCCTTCGATGGCGCCGAGCCGAATCGGCGCAATTGAACCGGCTTCGTCCAAGCGCAGGTGCCAGGCCTCCTCGATGCGTCGGTACATGCCAGCCGGCGTCATGTAGGCCGAGTACTGGAGGTAGATCGTCATGCCGGCGAGGTCCGCATCGGTTGAGCCAAGCTGGGTGCGGAGGGCGTCAAGGGCTTCAGGGAGCGAGTCGGCGTGCATGGTGGCGCCCATACCCCAGCCCTTGCCGGCCAGGACGAGCGCTCCGCGAGCGGCGCGGCCCCAGACGTAGATCGGCAGGTGGTCGCTCATCTCGTTGATGAGCAGATAGCCCGTGCCAGCCGGGATCTCGTCGAGCCACTCGTACTCCTCGCCCCAACCGCGGACGAAGATGCCGGTCGTGTCATCGGGCAGGAAGTCAACAAGGGCCGATAGGGCCGTCGTCTTGCCGGCCTGCGGGGCCTCGGAGCTGAGCATCACGCTGCGGCGTCTGCTCACGACGGCCCACAGGGTGGCCATCAGGCGGGAATCAATGGTCGGCGTGCCGATCAGCTCCACCGCGCTCATCGGCGTCGGCGGCGACCAGTGGTAGCCCCACCAGCCTTCGGGGAAGCGGTTGAACCAGGCCGCGAGCGTGGCGCTCATGATGCTCGCAACGGTACGCGTCGCCGATTGGTGGCGCAAGGAGGCCGGCAGCGATGGCTCGAAACCGCCGCGTGCCGACCTCCTGGCTGCGCTTCATACATTCGTCATTGACCATAGGCTACAGTTGGGCAATGACACACCCGCGCGGCCTCACTCTGCGTGACCGGGCTTGTCGGGCATGATCGGGCCGCGACAAGCGCCGACACTGGCCGAATCAGGTGAGCGCGTGTACGGAGCTGGTCGACCGCTCCCGTACCACGCAACCCTCGATGAGGCACGCGCCGACTTCGGCTCCGGCCTGATGATCCGGATTCAGGCCGCACTCGCAGGGATCGACAACGGAAACATCCTCCGGATCGCCAGCCCCGTGCCCGAGATCGGCTCCGATCTGCGTGCATTCGAGCGCGCCGCGGGGCACGGATTGCTGAGTGACCTGCCCGATCCCGCGCGCCCCGGCTGGCGGCTGTACTTCTTGCGCAAGGGGCCGGGCCGCACCGATTGGACACAGTCCCGTGGCGCTTCGCCGGCCACCGCAACGGTGGACATGCTGATGCCGCGTCGGCTCTGGCTGTACACGAACTACGACTGCAACTTGCACTGCGACTACTGCTGCGTGGTATCGGGGCCGACCGCCGACCCGCGCCGGCTGCCCCGGGAGCGGATCGAGTCGCTCGTTGATCAGGCGGCGGCGACCGGGCTCGAGCGGGTCTTCGTCACCGGAGGGGAGCCTCTGCTGCGGCCGGACCTCCCGGACCTCATCACCTGGATCACCGATCGACTCCCGCTCACGCTGCTGACGAACGCGATGCTCCTGCGGGGCCCCCGCTGGGAGCGCATCCGCCCGCTCATCGGGCGCCGGCTGACCTTTCAGATCAGCCTCGACTCCGCGGAGGCGCAGCAGCATGATTCGCACCGTGGAGCTGGCTCGCACGCCAAGGCCCTCGACGGCATCCGTGCGCTGCTGGGGGCGGGTGCGCACGTGAAGCTCGCGGCGACCCTGCCGGAGGCGCATCTCGACGAGATTGCCCGCCTGGAGATGCTGGCCGAAACCCTCGGGATCGGCCAGGAGGACCGTATCTTCCGGCCGATCGCATTGCGTGGCGCCGCAGACGGAGGTGAAGCGTTGCGCGCCGAGGATCTGGCGCCAGAGCTGACGGCCGACGCGCAGGGCTTCTTCTGGCATCCGCTCTCGAACGATCCAGATATGCGTCTGGCTCTTGCGGCCGATGCAAGTCTCGCGGACGCCATGGTGGCGGTGCGTCATCGCCTACACCAGTTCGTCGCCGACCGGACGGCGCTGCGTCGCTTCGTGTGCGGATGAAAGCGCTCACCGAGGTCCAGGCCGAGGCCACCGGCAGCGCGTGGTTTGGCCGTGCGATCGCCGGAATGCGGGTGCTGTTCGGACTCGTGTTCCTCTCGAATGGCCTGGCGAAACTCGCCCCGCCGGGCTTCTCAGGTACACCGATCGGCTACGTCATCGATGCCGCAGGTGCGAGGGGCATTCTCGAGTTCGAGGTTCTCCCGGGCGGGGCGCGCGCGGACGGGCACCCGGTGGCTCTGTATCGGTCTCTCGTCGAAGACGTGATCTTGCCGAATTATCAGCTCTTCGGACCCCTCATCGGGCTGGCAGAGGCCGGCGCCGGCCTGCTGCTCGTCCTGGGCTTGCTGACTCCGATCGGTGCCCTTGGCGCCGCGAGCCTCCAACTGCACCTCCACTTCATGACCCTCTTCAATAACAAGTTCCTCTGGGAATACCCGATCTATTGGGTTCCGCTGGTGGCGCTGGCGCTCATCCGGGCCGGCCGCTGGTACGGGATCGATGAGCGCCTCGCCCGTCGCCGCCCTGGCGCCTGGTGGTGGTGACGAAGCTCAGGACAGCGACGAGGATGGATCGCCGTCACCGGATTGAACCCACTGAACTCACAGGGAGATCTGCATGACCGTCGACAGTCGCATCCGTTCAGTCCCGACTGACCAAATCGCTGCCACCGCCGCCGAGGTCGACCGAGAGGCTCGCTTCCCGACCGAAAGCATCGCCGCGCTGCGCGCAGCGGGGCTCCTCGGCATCGGGCTGGATGAAACCTATGGCGGACCAGGCGGGGGCCCCACCGAGGTGGTGGCCGTGGTCGAATCGGTTGCCGGCGCGTGCGCCTCGACCGGCATGATCTTCACCATGCACGTCGTCGCCACGCAGACCCTCGTTGCCGGGACCGATGGACCCGCCGACGGTGTCAAGGCCGATGTGCTGCGCGCGATTGCCGCCGGTGACCACCTCGCGACGCTGGCCTACTCCGAACGCGGCTCGCGGAGCCACTTCTGGGCACAGGTCTCGCGGGCCATTGCAGACGGCGATGGGGTGATCGTCAGCGCGGACAAGTCATGGGTCACCTCTGCCGGCCATGCGGACTCGTACGTGATCGCCAGCGGGGCCCCCGGGTCCGACGACCCGACCACAACGGAGCTCTACCTCATCGATGCACGCGCCCCGGGAATCGAGGTGCTGGGTGGGTTCGACGGCCTCGGGATGCGGGGCAATGCCTCGTCGCCGGTCGCCTTCCGTGGGGTATCGATTGCGCCCGAGCGACGGATCGGCGGGGCTGCGACTGGCTTCGGGCTCATGATGAGCGCCACCCTGCCGTGGTTCGTCCTGTGCAGCGCCGCGACGAGCGTCGGCATTGCCGGCGCTGCCATCGCGGCCGCCAGCGCCCACGTGACGGGCGCCAGATTCGAGCACCTGGGCAGCTCGCTTGCCGACATTCCCGGTGTGCGCGCGCGGATCGCGGAGGCAAAAATCCGTCACATGCAAGCCCGCGCCCTTCTGTACGAGGTCGCCGCTGAAGTGGCATCTGGTGGTGCTGGGGCGCAGCTCGGCGTCCTGGCGCTGAAAGCGGCGGCGGCCGAGATGGCAATTTACGTGACCGACCAGGCGATGCGTGCCTGTGGCGGCGCGGCATTCAGCCGCCACCTCGGGCTGGAACGACAGTTCCGCGATGCGCGGGCGGCATCGGTCATGGCGCCGACGACCGACGTTCTGCACGACCTGCTTGGCAAGGCGCTCACCGGACAGGATCTGTTCTGATGGAGTATCGGGTCGGGGCGGTCGCGTACCACCCGCGAGTCGTGACCATCTGGGAGGCCTTCCGCGCGTGGTTCGGCGCGCGTGGCTTCCCGCTCGATTACGTCCTCTACAGTCGCTATCCGGCGTTGCTTGATGGGCTGTTGGCAGGACAGGTCGACGTCGCCTGGAACACCAATCTGGCTTACGTGCAAACTGTCGAGCGCACCGGCGGCGCGTGCCGCGCCATCGCGATGCGCGACACCGACCTGGGCTGGACGAGCCACGTCCTGGTGCCGACCGGCTCACCCATCGGCCTTGACGGGCTGCGC
>JACDHU010000076.1 GCA_013820865.1 Chloroflexota bacterium | reverse complement strand
GGTCATGGCGGTGCGCAGCATGCCCGCGTCGGACGTCATGATCGCGGCGGCCAGGTACGCGCTGCGCCCCGCCTGACGGGCTGCGGCCGCGTGCGGCACGGTCGACGGCAGCGCGGCTCGCATGTCGTGCGTCCGGCTCTCGTGCTGTGGGATGAAGGCCACCGGGATCCATGCCTCCGGCACCCGGAAGCGGCGGAGCGCGACGCGCTCGGCGGCATCGGGCTCGGCGATGGCGAGGGTGAAGCCTCCGTACAGGGCAGCGGCCACGTTGTCGGGATGGCCCTCGAGGCGGGTCGCGAGGGCGAGGAGCTCGTCGGCCTCCACGGTGCGCCGTCCGACGGCCGCGCCCAGAACGACGCCGGCGACGATGGCGGCGGCGCTGCTGCCAAGGCCGCGGGCCGACGGGATCATGCTCGAGACCTCGATTCGCCACGCGGCCGCACCGGGTGCCGCGGACAGCCGAAGCGCTTCGCGGAACGCGCGGATGACGAGGTTGTCGTCAGGCATCTCGTCGTTGCGTGGCACGCCTTCGCCACGAGCATTGAGCACGATTCCGGATTCGTCGCCGTGCCACAGCTCCGCTCGAAGCTTGAGGGACAGCGCGGCCGCGAAGCAGTCGAATCCACTTCCGAGGTTGGCGCTCGAAGCGGGAACGTCGACGCTGGCGATGGGCGGCATGCGCGATCGAGTATAGGGTCGGCCCCTACGTCATTTGGTCGCCGGCGCGCTTGGCCAATGTCCGATGTCGGGTAGTGACGGGCGGATCAGCTCGGCGGGCGCGCGCTCTCCACGGCGCTGATCAGATCGTCATAGCCGAAGGGCTTCGCGACGAATGCGGCGGCGGCGATGTCGCCGGCCCAACGCGCCGCATCGCGCGCGGCCGTCATCACGACGATCGGCGTTTGATGCCCGCGCCGCCGAAGCTCGGCGGCGAATCCCCAGCCGTCGAGGATGGGCATCCGCATGTCGAGCAGGATGATGTCCGGCCGCCGCTGTTCGATGGCCGCGAGCGCTGCCGCCCCGTCCGGTGCCTCCGCGACGTCGTATCCCTCGATCTCGAGCATGGCCGACACCGTGGCACGAATGTCCGGCTCATCGTCGACGACGAGGATGCGGATGTCAGGCATCGACGAGCGAACCCGCGCCGGATGCGGACGGCCATGCCGGCACCGAGTCGGCGTCGGGGGCCGGAATCAGTGGTATTTCCAGTTTCAGGGCGACCACGAAGGTGCTGCCACCCTCGGGCGTCGGCTCGTGCCAGATTCGCCCGCCGTGCTCCGCCACGATGCGCCGGCAGATATGAAGCCCCAGGCCGAGCCCGGTGTCGGTGACGCTCTGGACATTCGACGCGCGGAAGAAGCGCTCAAAGATGCGATCGCGCTCTTCCTCGGGGATTCCGACCCCCCTGTCGATGACGGCGATGCGCACTTCGTCACCGGTTGCGCCGATCTCGAGCCGCGGTGGCTGCTCGCCATACTTCATCGCATTGTCGATCAGGTTCTCAAGGACCTGCTCCATTCTCGGCCGATCGACCAGGCCGACGAGCGGCTCATCTGGCCGCGTCAATGGAATGGTGATTCCGCGTTCGCCATGCCTGGCTCGAACAACCTCGACGATGGCGCACAGGTCGTCCGGAACGCGATCCATGAGGATCTGCCCCTGCTCAAGGCGCTGAGCGTCAAGGAGCTCGGTGACGAGATCGCGGAGGCGTCGCGCCTCCCGCACCATGCGCGCCACTCCGGCGGGATCGACGGGCGCGTAGGGATCGCGAGCCAGTCGCCGCTCCATCAGCTCGGCCTGGCCGAGGACAACGGTGAGCGGCGTGCGCAGGTCGTGGGCCGCGGCTGAGAGGAACTCCTCTTTGAGGTATGCGGCGTCCTCGCGGGCACGGAGCTCTGACGCATGGGCGGTGAGCGTGCGCGCCTCGAGCAGCACGGCCGTCTGGTCGGCCAGCAGCTCCAGCAGCCACAGGTCGTCCTCGATGAAGACCGGCGCGCGCTCGGCGAAGATGCTCAACACGCCGATGCGCCGATCGTCCGTGGTGATCGGTGCCGAGATCACCGTCTGAGCATTGGAGGCCGCGTATGTGTCGGCATTGTCGGGATCGGTCGTGGCCGCGTCGATTGCCACGACACGGCGCTGCTGCTGGAACGCCCGGCCCGCGATGAACGCGTCGGCGGGAAACTCGACCCATTCCCCCGCGTCGGCGTATCGAAGCACGGTGCCATCTGCGTTGGCAATGCCAACTGCAGCGCCTGACGCTCCGAAGGCGTTCGCCACGGCGCCCTGAAGCTCCAGGATGGCCGCTCGGTCATCGGGAACGCTGGTGAGGTGAATCGATCGCTCGAGGAAGCCCCGCAGGTCCGGCTCGCGCCATGCTCGACGCATCCATGTCGGCGGAACGAAGCCAAAGTAGAAGGCGGTCACCGCCGTCAGGGCCAGCACCTGTCCCACGATGCCCAGGCCAGGGGCCGGGACAGGCAAGAGAGCCGCCAACAGCACGAGCACCACCGCCGCGATGAAGAGCCCCGCGCCGATCGAAACGGCCATCATTCGGCGTCGCGTGATCCCTCGGCTGCGCCGGCTCTCGCGCGCGAATGCGTACGCCGCGAAGCCGCCCACGGCGACGAAAAAGACGATGATGATGATCTCAACGAGCTGCTCCATGCGCTCGAAGCCAAGGGTCGCGAGCACGCTCACGCCGACGAAGGCGGCACCGCCGGCGATCTGGACCCAGCGCGGCGTGCCACTGAAATCATCGACCAGGCGGAGCATGGCGAATGGAGCCGCGGTGAGCAGGATGAGCGTGACCGCGGTGACACCGGCCTGCCCACTGACGCCGAGCCAGTCGGCCACACGGGCGAGCACCACTGTGCCGGCGATGGCGCCGAACAGGAGGGCAGCGTTGAAACTCATCGCGGTGCGATCACGCAACGCACGGCGAAGCACGACCACGAATAGGCCGATGAACAGGACCTGATTGATGAGGCTGATGAGCTCGAGAGCGGTCAACGATGCGACTCGGGCACGTGAATGCGGCTTACGCCAGCACGCCGCGTGCCAGCGAGCAAGCGTCGCTCGGCGAGGCCGTGGCGGAAACAGCTCACGACGTGATCGTCCACGAGCCCGGCTGATTGCATGAAGGCGTAGCAGATGACCGGCCCCACGAATCGAAAGCCGCGGCCATGAAGGTCGCGCGACATGGCGACGGAACGATCGCTCTGCGCCGGGACGTCGTGCATCGAACGCCATCGGTTCTGGATCGGCGCTCCGTCAACGAAGGACCAGATGTGCTCGCTGACGCCGTCGATGGCGAGAAGTGCGCGCGCATTGCCGATGATGGCCCCGATCTTGGCCCGGTTGCGGACGATGCGCGCATCGGCCATGAGCCGTTCGCGGTCGGCATCGGTATAGGCCGCCACCTTTTCAGGGTCGAAGCCGTCGAAGGCAGCGCGATAGCCTTCACGCTTGCGCAGGATGGTGATCCAGGCCAGCCCGGCCTGCGCTCCCTCCAGGCAGAGCAGCTCGAAGAGCCGATGCGGATCGCGCATGGGCACGCCCCATTCGCGGTCGTGGTACGCGACGTAGAGCGGATCGGTCCCGGCCCACGCGCAGCGCTGCGTCGACCGGCGGACGCAAATCGTCACAACCGGAGCACCAGGCCCGCGACGATGAAGTAGATGAGCAGCCCGGAGGCATCGATCAGGGCCGTGATCAGCGGCACGCTCATGACTGCCGGATCCACGCCCAGGCGTTTCGCTGCCAACGGCAGCGCCGAGCCGATGAGCGACGCGAGCGTGCAAGCCGCGACGAGCGTGATGGACACGACCGCGGCGATGGGTGTTCCGATGAGCACCGCGATCGGTCCGAATGCGATGGCCCCCAGGATGGCGCCCAGCAGGAGCCCGGTCGTCCCTTCCCGGCCAACGACCGGGGTAAGGTCCGAGAGGCGCACTTCGCCGACCGCCATGGCCCGGGTGATCGTGGTTGCCGATTGCGCGCCCGTGTTTCCCGCGGTGCCGATGACGAGCGGGATGAACAGGGCGAGGGTGACGGCGGCCTCGAGCGTCGTTTCGAACGCCGCCATCACGTTGACGGTGACTGCGCCCGCCGCGATGAAGACGATGAGCCAGATCACTCGGCTGCGCGCCAGCTGCACGACCGAGGTCGCCAGGTACGGGCGACCGAGCGGCTCGGCCCCGGCCGCGCGAGCGATGTCCTCGGTGTCCTCCTCCTCGAGGACCTCCATCGCGTCGTCGACGGTGACGACGCCGACCAGCCGGTCCTCGGTGTCGACGATCGGCAGGGCCAGCAGGTCGGCTTCGCGCATCATGCGCGCGACCTCTTCCTGGTCGCTGTCGACGCGCGCCGAGATGACGTCGGTGTCCATGAGCTCGCTGATCTGCGTCGGTGCATCGGCCAGGACGAGATCGCGCAGCCCGAGGACGCCGACCAGCCGGCGTCGGTCATCGGTCACGGGCAAGGCGTAGATCGTCTCCGCCGAGGCACCGATTCGACGCAGCCGGTCGAGCGCCTCCGCCACCGTCATCGTCGCTCGCAAACTGGCGACCTCCGGCGACATGAGGCGCCCGGCGGAGTCCTCCGGATATCCCAGCAGCGTCGAGGTCAGCTGCCGTTCGGCGGGCGAGAGGCCCGCCAGCAGCCGCATCGCGACCTTGGCCGGCATCTCCTCGGTCAGGCGAGCGCGGTCGTCCGGATCAAGGCCATCGAACAGTTGCTGCACGTTCGTGTCGCGCAGGCCCTCGAGGAGCTCCTGCTGAACCGATGGATCGAGCAACTCGAAGACCTCGAGCGCGCGATCCTTGCCGAGCAGCCGGAACGCGACGGCGCGCTGTTCGCGAGGAAGCCGAGCGAGGTCGTCCGCGATCTGGACCTCGCCGGCCTGCGCCAGCCACCGGTCGATCAGCTGGAGGTCACCGCCATCGATCAGGTCGTCGAGTTCGACGGTCGGAACCGCATCGGGTGTACCGGTCAGGGTCGGGCGGGTCACAGCCACCTCCCGAGGGCGATGCCCGCCATGAGGGCGACAAGACCGAGCACAATCGAACCCGCCAGGTTGACGGTCGCCAACACCCAGGCTCCATCGTCCAGCAGACGCCACGATGCGAAGAATCCGTCGATGCCGATGAGGATGAGGTGCATGGATTCCTCCGGTGTGGATCGTCGCGGCGCAGCAGCCATCTGTCGGATCGCCGCCGGATCGGCACGTCGTTGGTCTTCGGCAGAATACTCGCCTCTGATGAGATCGAGGTCCGCGGTGACCGCTACTACGGCGGCCCGCTGTTCGGCGCGGCGCGGTTGCAGGCGCGTGTTCGCGCTGGTGCATACTTCCCGCGCGCACCCCGGCGATGCATCACACCATGACCAACCCGATAGGCAGGGGACCGAGACGGTGACTGACGAAGAGGGACCGATCCGTGTGCTGCTGGTCGATGACCATGCTGTTGTGCGACGTGGATTACGCGGGTTCCTGGAGCTGCTGAAGGATTTCGACGTCGTCGGCGAGGCAGAGAACGGCCGCGAGGGCGTGGCCGCGGCTGATCGCCTGACCCCCGACGTCATCCTGATGGACCTGCTCATGCCCGAGATGGGGGGCCTCGAAGCGATCGCGGCCATCAAGCAGGCGCATCCCGAGATCGAGATCGTCGCCGTCACGAGCTTCATCGAGGAAGAGAAGGTGACGTCCGCGCTGGAGGCGGGCGCATCGGGCTATCTGCTGAAGGATGCCGAGGCGGAGGAGGTGGCGCAGGCCATCCGCGCCGCCTACAACGGTGACGTCCACCTGGATCCGGCGGTGTCGCGACTTCTTGCCCAGCGTATGCGCGCGCGCAAGGACGCCGATCCGGTCGAGCCGCTCACGGCCCGCGAGAAGGAGGTCCTCTCGCAACTGGCCAAGGGAGCTGCGAACAAGGAGATCGCCTACGAGCTCGGTATCACCGAGCGAACGGCCCGCACCCACGTGTCGAACATCCTCGGCAAGCTGGGCCTCGCGTCGCGAACCCAGGCCGCACTGTACGCCGTGGAGCACAAGCTGGTCTAACTGCTATTCCTGAGGTTGTGCGACATGGGTGAAGGTCGGCGTCGACCGGGTCGCGGGTTGTGCGGTTGTGCTTAATACCCGTGTGGACGGTACTTAATACCCGTGTGGACGGTATATGGCGCCGCGGCGACGCGCGGTGGGTCATACGCCGCGCCGGTGCGCAATAGCCGGCAGATGGCGGCCAGATCATGCTCGGCCACGCTCAGAACCGGCAGCTCGCGACACGTTTTCGCGTCTAATGACCGCCACAACGGCATACGACCCAACGCAGAGCCGATCCGCGGCCCGAGGCACACGGAGCGCCCCGCCCAGGGCCGGACGGGGCGCTCGACTCGACGGAAGGTCAGCCCTCGACGATGAGGGTTCCGGTCATCTCGGGATGGAGCGAGCAGTCGAAGAAGTACTCGCCAGCCTCGAGGGCTCCGATGTCGTAGGCGATCGTGCCATCGGTGACCATCTCGCCTTCGAATAGCTTCTCCGACTTCGACGAATCGGCGTAGATCGCAATGTTGTGCGGCATCGAGTCCTGGTTGACGAGGGCCACGGTGAACGCCTCGTCGGCGGCCACGGTGATCGTTTCGGTCTCGAAGGCCATGTCGGCGCTGGTGACCGTGGCGTCGGCATCGGTCGGGTCGACGGTCGACCCGGAGGTGCTGCCGCACGCGGCAAACACGGCGGCCATGGCGACCGCGAGGAGGCAGAGGCGGATCGGCTTCATCGGTTCAATGACTCCATGAAGGAGGCGGGCCGGTAGGTTCGACCCGCCAGATGGGACGACGTCAGGCGGCTTCGGGGCGGAGCCGCGCCGGCAGGATCGGGGCGACGGACGCGAGGGCGGTGCGAACGAAGCCCATGGGCCTGCCGTAGACGCGGAGCACGTCGACGGCGAGGAGGACGATGATGGCGGCCTCGATGCCCTTGGCGATGTAGCCGAGGGTGAAGTACGGGCCCATCACCAGGTAGCCGGCGATGGTCATGCCTGCGTATCCGGCGAGCGCAAAGCGCGGGAACCAGCTGAATCGCTCGACCAGGGCGAACGGAGCCACCGCGCCGATCACGATCAGCCCGGCAAGCCCGACAAAGCCGAGGCCGTTGAGCGTGAACAGCAGGCCGCCGAGGCCAAGGTGGATGTACGCCGTCGCAAGGGTCAGGCCGGTGATGGCGGTGGTGAGCAGGGCACCTGCGGTGCGGCTGCGCATGAACTGGGGCATTGTGTGTGCGTCCTCCCAAGAAGTGCTTATTCGACGGCCGGATCGGCGTCGCTTTCGTCTGATGAGCACAGTCTCCGCACGTTGCGAACGCGCCGAATCGGGCGGATGGCGTGGACTCCGACGGGACATCCGCGCCGCGCTGCGCTCGGCCGGACGACGTACGCGGACTGCCTCATTGCACCGGGGGCGGCGCGATGGACGCGATGTCGTATCCTCACCGCGCCGATGACCCGCGCCGCACCCCGAGCCGAGCCGAGCACGCACGCCATGCTTGAG
>JACDHU010000347.1 GCA_013820865.1 Chloroflexota bacterium | reverse complement strand
GACCTGGTCAGCTGACCAGGTCAACCCCCACGCGAAGGCTTACTTGGGGCGGCGAACTCGGCGGCTCGTCGCCGGATGCATCGGCCCACGAGCTCGTTCGTTTCGAGCGCGCGTGCGTGAAGCACGTGCCGATGGAACCGGACACAGCCCGGCGTTCGGCGGATCGGCGGGCACGGCACCCAGGAACTCCGGCTGCGAGCGCGGCTGGAGCAGCTGCTCCATGGCATATGCGATGCGCAGGAGCGCCGGTTCCTGGAGGAACCCGGCATAGATCCAGGCGCCCGCCGGAATGCCTTCGGGTGAGACGCCGACCGGGACCGAGATGATGGGGTAGCCGGCGGCTGCCGGTGCCGACGACCCGAAGGCGTACGACGGCGACAGCACGGCGTCGAGGTTGTGCTCGGCCATGACGCGGTCGATGCCCTGCGTCGTGGTGAGCTCCAGGCACAGCGCCCGGGCCTCGAGATACTCCGGATCGGTCAGGTCGCCTGACAGCGACTCGCTGATCTCGAAGATCTCCTGGCCGAAGAACTCCATCTCCTCCTCGCAGTGCGCGTTATTGAACGCGATCAGGTCCGCCAGTGTCCGCACGCGCGTGTCGCGACGAGTGAACCGGAGCTGCGAGAGGTAGGCGGCGATGTCTCGCTTGAACTCGTACAGCAGGACGGTGAACTCGGCGTCAAACCAGGCGTACGTGTCGCCGGTGTCAACCGGGTCGACGATGACGGCGCCCGCGCCCCGCATGGCCTCGATAGCCTCCTCGACGACCGCGTTGATCGGCTCGAGGGCGAAGTACTCGGGCTGAAACTGGCGACGTTCGATGCCGATGCGCGCCCCTCTGAGCCCGCCCGCATCGAGGAAAGCGGTGTAGTCGGCCGGTAGTGAGTGGCCGGCCACCGGACCGAAGGGGGAGCGCAGGACGTTGAGCAGGATGGCGGTGTCGGTGACCGTGCGCGTCATCGGCCCTGCGCTGTCCTGGCTGTGGGCGATGGGAATGATGCCGTCCTGGGCAATCAGCCCGATGGTCGGCTTCAGGCCCACGAGGAGGTTGTTGCCCGCCGGGCACACGATGGAGCCATCGGTCTCAGTGCCGATCGCGACGGCGCACATGTTTGCCGCCGGTGCCACGCCGGATCCCGAGCTGGAGCCGCAGGGATCAAAGCCGAGCAGATACGGGTCGTTGGTGAAGCCACCGCGCGCGCTCCAGCCGTTGAGATAGTTCGTGTCGAAGGGGAAGTCAGCCGGCGGAAATCCGCGGAAGTTCGCCCACTCGGACAGGTTCGTCTTCCCGAGCACGACGGCGCCGGCGCGGCGCAGGTTGCGCACGAGCGTGGCATCCGCCGGGACCCGCGTGCCGAGGAGCGCGAGCGAGCCGGCCGTTGTCTGCATCGCGTCGTCTGTCGCGATGTTGTCCTTCAGGAGGACCGGGATGCCGTGCAATGGACCGCGAATGCGTCCGCGCCGCCTCTCCGCGTCGAGCCTGGCCGCGATGCCGATCGCCTGCGGATTCGTTTCGATGACTGCGCCCACCGTCGGGTTCAGCCGTGCGATGCGGCTCAGATATGCCTTCGTGAGCTCTCGGCTCGACATCTGGCCGCTCGACATCAGGCCCTGGAGCTCGGGAATGGACTTCTCGAACCACGGTGCGCTGGCGTCAGGCCCGCGGAACGGCGGCGCGGCGCGCACCAGGGATGAGCCGATCCCGGCGAGGCTTCCCGCCATCAGCGTGGCGCTTGCTCCGGCCGCACCGGCCAGGAAGGAACGCCTGCTGATGGGATTGATCATCGGGCCCCGTCGGCCGAAGCCGGATTCGCGTGCCAGCTCGGTTGCGCGCTGTCGGCGCATGGCGAACTACCTCCCCACGAGACGGGTCGGGTTCGCCATTGGCAGGCGCGCGGTTCGCTCGGGCAGAAGAAGCGGGCGACCAGGAATTGACCGCGCGTCACAGCCTCCCGTCAGTCAGGCCATACCGTACTCCCGCCTGCCCGGCGGGGCAAGAGTCTTGTTCGGCTAGACGCCGGGGTCGCGTCGGTTCGGATCAGCTTCGGTGCTTTCCTCGAATGGCGACTGGCCCGATGCCGCCTCGCCGCGAGTCCAATCGGACGTGCCGGATCCTGTCTCGCGATCGGCGTCCGAGGTGCCACCGCCCAGTGGTGCGGTGCCCAGGCCTCCTGAATCGTCGCCGATGCCGGCTGGCGCATCCTGCGCCGCGTAGTCAGGCCCGGCGGGTCGATTCTCGGTGCCACTCAGCGCATCGTCCACGCCGGCCCAACCGTCTGCCCGATCGGTGGCCGTGTCGTCATG
>JACDHU010000346.1 GCA_013820865.1 Chloroflexota bacterium | reverse complement strand
TGATGGACTGCACGGCGCCCACGTCGTGGAGCCGGCGCCAGCCAATGGGCGAGCTCATGGAGCAGTGTCAGGCGCTGGTCGAGTTCGTCGCGACCGGCGCGGACTGCGATCATGCCGTCATGGCGACGTGCCACGCCCGTCGAAGGTATGGCCGCCCGCCGGCGCCAATCAAGCCGGGGCGGGCTCATGCCCGCATCGGCGCAGACGCACGCCACCAGGTGCTGCGCCCAGTCCGGAGCCATCATCGGCGCATGATATGCCTGAAGCGGATCCGTCAGGGAATTTCTGGACCGATCACCTGGATGGAGGTGGCCATTCCCCGGGACTCGTGGTCGCCGAGGGGACAGAACACCTGGTACACACCGGCATCGAGTGCCGTCGTGAGCGTTCGCGACTCTCCGGGTGCCAGGGGCTCATCGAATCGGGTGTCGATCACCCCGCCGACCACCGCGAAGTTGTGATCCATCGAGCCGTCGTTCGTCACGATGAAGGTGGTGATCCCGGCCCTCGGTGACGCCTCCATCTCAATCGCAAACTCGGTCAGCGAGACCTCGACCGGATTGCCAGTCGGGCTGCCGTCCGGCGTACCGATGGCGGCTGAGTCGGGATTCTCACACGCGACCAGCAGCACGAAGGCGGAGGCGAAGGCGCCGATGTGGAGCAAGGATCGTCGCATATCGCCTCAAACGAGCACGCGGCATGCCAGCTGTTCAGGCGTGGGCGGGTTCGGGGTCGCCCTCGGCGCAGGATGAGCGTGGCTCGGATCACGTCGTCAGACTATCGCGGACCGCGTTTCACCGGACGGAGGTAACGACCAGGAAGTGGCGGAATTCGGCCTCTCGTTGGTCGTCCATTGCATCAGGGGATCGGAATCGGCAACGAGAAGCGTCTATGTCGCCGTTACATTCACGGGGTGAAATCGGCCCGCGCCGGAGTCACGCCTTCGCCGGCAATGGGCCCTCGTACAGGCCCAGTCGCGACACGCCACGCTGCACCCAGCGCGGGGCCCACCAGTTGACCGATCCCATGACGCGCATGAAGGCCGGTACCAGGATGCCGCGAACCACCGTTGCATCGATGAGCACGGCGACGGCCATCGAGAACCCGAGCGCCTTGATGAGCACAACCGAGCTGAGAGCGAATGCGCCGAACACCGCGACCATGACGAGCGCGGCGCCGGTGATGATACCGCCAGTGATCCCGATTCCCTCCGCCACGGCGCGCGTGTTGTCGCCGGTCGCGAGGTAGCGCTCACGAATGCGGGAGAGCAGGAAGACCTCGTAGTCCATCGACAAGCCGAAGAGGATCGCGAACATGAGGATCGGGGTCGAGGCGATGACGGTGCCCGACGGGTCGAAGTCGAGCAGACCGGAGAGATTGCCATCCTGGAAGATCCAGACGAGGGCGCCGAAGCTGGCCGTGATGGACAGGAGGCTCATGAGCACCGCCTTGAGCGGCAGGAAAACGGAACCGAAGGTCAGGAACAGGACGATCCCGGTGACACCGACGACGATGGCGAGCGCCCACGGCACGGAGCTCGCGAAGCTCGCCATGAAATCGCGCGACCGCGCCGACAGGCCGGCAGTGAGCGTGTCGGACGCACCGTCGGGAACGGGCAAGGCTCGGATCGCGTCCACCAGCTCGCGACCGCCATCCGAGTCAGGCTGCGCCGAGCTGAAGACATCGACGCGAGTGACGTCGCTGGCAACCCACTGGTCCAGCCAGGCGGCCAGGCCTGCTGCTTCCGCGGGACGTTGATCCGCGGGCAGGGTGATGAGCTGGAGGTACGCGGCGTCCTCGATGCCGGCCGGTGCGTCGAGAACGCTCGCCACCTCCGTCACGCGGTCCAACGACCCGAGCTCGTCCACGTACTGGCCCAGCGCCTCGACCCACGCTGCGTCGAGCGCGCCATTGACCAGGATCGGCTCAGTGGCCTGGACGGCGACCTCGACCGGGTCGGCGTCGCCACCTGGGAACTCGTCTTCCAGGGTGTAGAAGCCGGCGACGCTGGGGGACGGCGGCAGATCCTCGAGGTTTCCGCCGGTCGACAACTGGATGCCGAAGAACGGAAGGCCGGCGAGCACCAGCACCAGGAGCACGGGCGTCGCGATCAGGAGCGGACGGCGCATGACCTGGCGGGCGATACCGCCCCACAGCCCGTGACCAGCACGGGCATCCGCGGCCGCCACGTCATCCTCCACCAATCTCATCGAGCGCGGCAGCGGAACCCGGAGCCGATTCACCCGCGATCCGAGCATGCCAAGCAGCGCCGGCAGCACGGTGAGGCCGAAGACAAGCGTCGACAGAA
>JACDHU010000345.1 GCA_013820865.1 Chloroflexota bacterium | reverse complement strand
GTGAGGGCCCGCACAACGCTTCGCTGCGGGTCAACGGTGGCCACGATGCGAATGGACATGGCTCAAGCGTAGCCGAGGATCACCGATGCGCGTGATCCGACCGTCGACCCTCACCTCGCTCGAACGGCGCCGGTCGCTGCTCATGGCGACCACCATGCTCGCGGTCGGCGTCCTGGCCGGCCAGCTGACACTCCTCGGACACTCCACCATCGCCACCGGCCTCACTGCATCGGTCGCTGCGATCGGGCTGGGCGTGGGTGCGGCGTGGCTGCTGCGCGCCATGCGCCCGAACCGGACGCGCGCGCTGAGCTCCGCGCTCATCACACTGTTGGCGCCGACCTTCGACGACACCTACACGCTCGTCGTCGCGCCGCGCCTTCCAGTCCGCGATGCGGGCCGGCTCGACGGGATCCTCGTCGGGCCCGGCGGTGTCCGGGTGCTCACCGTGCGCGACTGGGTGGGCCGGTATCGCGTGCGTGGGCGGGTATGGGAGTTCGACGCCGGCGGACGAAGCGGCTGGATTCCCTGCCGCACCAACCCAGGATTCGACTCGGTGGCCCTGGCCGAGGGGGTCGCGCGCTGGGCGAACGACGCCGGGCTGCGCGACATGCCGATCCGTGCGGCGATCGCCTTTCCCCGACGCCAGTCCACCATCGTGCTCGAGGAGCCGGTGGATGAGGTCATCACGTCCGACAACGCGCCGTGGTGGGCCAACAGCATCGGCCGCGTGCGGCGGTTGGACGCGGCTGGCGGAGCCCGCTTCATCGAGCACGTGCTTGATGCCGGCGAGCGCACCGCCGTAACCGGCCGCATCCCCTCCGCCCGGCCCTCCTAGTCAGCCGGGGTCCTCGGACGCGCGGAGCCACGCCTCGGCCGTGCGCTCGTCGAGGACATCGGCCAGGAGCTCATCGGGGCGCTCGTCATCAGCGACGAGGAGCAGGTGGGCGCGGTCTCGGCGCAGCGCCACGGCCGTGGCGCTGCGGTCCAACTCGGGATGAGCGACCGAGGACAAGGTGACGTCGGTCATCGGCAGGAAACGGTCCGGCACATTGAGCAGGCCGTCGATGGGCCGGCTGCCGATGGCGATGTGCACGGCACCGGCGACATGGAGCGGTGGGAGCGACATCTGCGCCTTGGCCGCCCGCTTCGGGATGCGCATCTCGCCGCGGGCATCACCGCCGAGCTCCGTCGCGACCATGACCAGAATCTCGTCCACGCTGACCAGGACCGAAGGCGCGGCAACGACACGGCCGGGGATGGCGTGCTCCGTGGTGGATGCGTGCTCGACTGCGAGATACGCCGATGACAGCTGGTTGAGGATCTCGGCCACGCGCGTGAATCGCGTCTGGATCGTGCCAGACACCCGATACGCACTGGTGTAGACGTCGACGCTCACCGCACTGAGCGTCCCGAACCCGTCGATGCCAAAGGCGCTCATGATGGCCGCATCCTAGCCGACCTTCCGGGCACGCCAGATCTGCTCCGCAGGAAACTTCTGCGCCCAGGCCGGGTCGACCAGTGACTGGCCCGGCTGCGCCGCGCCCGACGGCGCCTGGATCTCGACCAGGTCGAGCACCTCGAAGTCGTTTGATCGCAGCAGTCGGATCCAGTCGCCATAGCCCAGGTGAAACTCGACGCCCGGCTCGTCCGGCCATTCGAACCGATGCATCCCGAAGTACGGGCGAAGCAGCTGCTCGGCAGCGGCTCCCTCGGTATCGGTCTCGGGAACGGTCAATACCCAGAAGGTGCCGTTGACCAGAAAGACGAGGTCGCCGCCCGGCCGCAGGAGGCGCGCCGCCTCCGGGATCCAGCGGTGGGGATCAGCCCAGATGCTGGCGCCATACTCGCTCACCGCGAGGTCGAAGCTGGCGTCGGGCAGCGGGACCGATTCGGCGTTGCCGTGGATGAGCGGAAAGTCGAGCCCGTGCTCGACCTGGAGGGCACGAGCCGTCTTCAGCTGTTCCTCGGAATTATCGATCCCCACGACCCGCGCGCCGCGACGGGCCAGCCAGGCGGAGATGTAGGCGGTGCCGCAACCGAGCTCGATGACGTCGCGCCCATCCACCTCGGGCAACACATTGAGCTCGGTCTCGGGAATGCCGAAGATGCCCCAGGTGATTTCGTTCGTCGCCCACGACGCGCGTCCATGCGGCGCATACAGCGGCGCGTTGATCTCGTCCCAATAGGCGCGATTCTTCGCGACATGCTCGGGCAGCGGCTCGGACTCGGTCATCTGTCCGGATGGTAGCGCGCCTGCGACCGCTGCAGGCCAAAACTCGCCGATCTATCGGCGGCCGAACTCAACCCTT
>JACDHU010000344.1 GCA_013820865.1 Chloroflexota bacterium | reverse complement strand
CCTCCTGGGTGCCAGCTGGGCAATCCGGTTGGCGTGGCGCTGTTGGCCCTGGCGGCCGTGGTCGCTGCGAGCGGCATCACCGCGCTGGTGACGACACTCGCCCGGACCGAGCAGCAGGCCGATGGGCTGAATTCGATCGTGGCGGTCAGTCTGGCCGTGCTGGGTGGAACCTTCATCCCGCTCTCGACGGCACCGGAGCTCCTGAGTCAGATCAGCCTGGTGACCCCGCACGCGTGGTTCCTGGATGGCCTCAATGAGCTGGCCGTGCCCGGCTCCGGCATCGGTGCGGTGCTGCTTCCGGTCGGGGTGCTGCTGATCATCGGTTCGGTGACGGGCGTCATCGGCCTGGTGCGAGCCCGCCGACTGGTGGTGACGCGATGAGCCCGGCCAAGGTCATGGCCATCGCGCGGGTCAACGTCGTGCGTCTCCTGCGCGACCGCGCCGGCCTGTTCTTCATCTTCGTCTTTCCGCTCATGCTGGTCCTGGTGCTGGGCCTCTCGTTCGGTGGCGGCTTCGCGACGCGGATTGGCGTCGTGGCCGACGAAGCGGGTGAGCTGGGCGATGAGCTGGTCGACGGACTGGCCGCCGAGCCGGTCGGGTGGGAAATCCGCCGATACGAGGATGCGGACGACCTGCGAGAAGACGTGCGCAGTGGCGTGGTTGGTGCGGGCCTGGTGTTGCCGGTCGGCTACGACCGGCGGTTGCGCGCGGCGAGTCGACGAGCGTCGAGTTTGTCGCGCCGCCACAGGACGTCTCGATCCGACTGCGCAGCACGGTCGAAGCTGCGATCGCCGACCAGGCTGCCCTGGTTCGCGCCGCGCGATTCGTTGGCGCACAGACCGACCTGTCCGTGGCCGATGCGTTCGAGGTGGCGACCGCGGCCCAGGGATCGATGCCGGTCATCGAAGTCGAGGTGACGAGCATCGGAGAGTCACCCATCCCTGAGTCGCTGGCAGGCTTCGGCCTGGGCGCCCAGTCGCAGTTGGTGCTATTCATGTTCGTCACCTCCATGAGCGGGGCGACGCAGCTCATCCTGTCCCGGCGGCTCGGGGTCTCGGCCCGCATGGTCTCGACGCCAACCGGGCTCAGCACCATTCTGCTGGGCGAGGCGCTGGGGCGCTTCGGCGTGGCCATGCTGCAGGGCATCTTCATCGTTCTTTCGACAGCGCTCGCGTTCGGGGTGTCGTGGGGTGACCCGCTGGCCGCTGCCGTCATCGTGGGGCTCTTCGCCGCCGTCGGCGCCGGTGCGGCGATGCTCGTCGGCGCGGTGGCGAACAATGCCGAGCAGGCCAGCGGGGTGGGCGTCTTTGCCGGGTTGGGTATTGCCGCCCTCGGTGGCGCCATGGCCCCGCCCGAGATCTTCCCGCCGATCATGGACGCCATCTCGCGCTTCACGCCTCACCGCTGGGCCATCGACGGTCTGCGCGAGCTCGCGGTCGGTGGCGGTGTGATGGACATCCTGCCGCAGGTTGGCGTGCTCGCCGCCTTCGCGGTGGTGCTCCTTGGGCTCGCCACGTGGCGCCTGCGCCTGGCCCTCACCCGCTGACGTTTCGGTCTGCGCGCGTGACTCCTCCTGTTGCACCCGGTGCGACCAAAGGCGAAGGAGCCGTCGCTCCACCGTCCCCCGTGCCATCGGGTGCAACCCGCGACGTGTGAGCTTGGGTTCGTTCGGTTTTAGTGTCGCCCGGTGCAACTGGCAGCAGCAGCGGTGCGGGGCCACACCCAGAGCACCTCGATCGCCTTACGCAAGCCGATCCGCTCCGACGCCGCGCGCCATCGCCACGAACGGGTCGAGTGACGAGGGATCGGCCAACGAGCCGCGAGAGGCCGCAACGTCCGGCGGCGTACCGGTCAGGATCCGCTTGACGGGCACCTCGAGCTTCTTGCCCGAGAGCGTGCGCGGGATCGCCGGCACCGCGATCACCTCGTCAGGCACGTGACGCGGCGAGAGCGACGATCGGAGCTCGCGCGTGATCGCGCCACGCAGGTCATCGCTCAGGGAAACGCCAGGGCGCAGGGCAACGAACAGGAGCAGACGATCATCGGCGTCGAGATGGATGACGAGCGAATCGGCGATGTCGGGAAGCGATTCGACGACCGCGTAGAACTCCGCGGTACCGATGCGCACGCCACCCCGGTTCAGCGTCGCGTCGGAACGGCCGCTGATCACGCACGAGCCACGCTCCGTGAACGTGATCCAGTCCCCGTGCTGCCACACCTCCGGCCACTCGGAGAAGTAGGCCGAGCGATAGCGCGAACCGGACGGGTCATCCCAGAAGGCGACGGGCATCGAAGGCATCGGCGCAGTGATCA